>CAUHBX010000191.1 GCA_959604475.1 uncultured Eubacteriales bacterium | reverse complement strand
ACATTAATTGCCTCTCCGCAATTAAAAAAACATTAATATTAACCCCTATTTAAATGTGCACTTGACAGAAAACAGAAATTGCGGATATAATAACACGTACGAAAACGCAAATCATTTGCATTTGCTGCGAGAGGAATTACTATGAAAAAATTAAAAATATTAATTGCGGCATGTCTGTCACTTTTTCTAATGGTATCCTGTGCTGGCAGCCGCACTTCAAAAGATGATGGTATAGAGGTTGTAGCATCCTTTTACCCTATCTATGTTATTGCTGAAAACGTAATTGGAAATACCGGCGGCATAAGCCTTAAGAACATGGCTCAGCCGCAGACCGGCTGTCTGCATGACTATCAGCTTTCTACCGGAGATATGAAAAAGCTAAGCACAGCCGATATGTTTATTATAAACGGCGGAGGAATGGAAAGCTTTCTGGATAATGCGCTTGAGCTTTTTCCCGAATTAAATATAGCTGATACCTCCGACGGGGTAACTGAACTCCTTGACGAACACAGTGAACACAACAGTCATGACCATGAAGAAAACTCCCATTTCTGGATGCTTCCGTCTAACGCTGCTGCTCAGGCACAAAATATATGCAGCGCATTAAGCGAGCTATGCCCGGATAAATCCAGTGTTTTTGAAAATAATACTGAAAACTTTATTAAAAAGTTAAATTCGCTTGAAAGCTTTGACGGAAACGGGATAAAGGCATGTGTATTTAATGAAGCGTTTGATTATCTGGAACTGTCATATGGTATGGATATAGTCCTGTGCGTTGAAATGGATGAGAATAAAATTCCGTCGGCTAAAGAGTTGGCGGAAATAATAATGACGGTAAACGAAAATAATATAGACCTTTTGATTTCTGCTGATGACACATCAAAGGTTTTAGCGGAAACCATAGCAAGAGAAACTGAAGCGCAGGTCATCGTACTTGACCCTGTTCTTACAGGCGACTACTCTTCTGAGAGCTATGTAAACGCCATGAACAATAACGCCCGCATACTAAAAGGAAGTGTTAAAAAATGAGCATTCACAACAATTGCGGCCTATGCAAAGTAAATATAGAAAATCTGGCTGTCTATGACGGTTCTGAAGCAATAATACATGACGTCAACATGGAATTCCACTGCGGTGAGCTTACAGCCCTCATAGGAAAAAACGGGTCCGGCAAAACAACCCTAATAAAAGCCCTGCTCGGGGAAAGGCCGCATACGGGAAAAATAACATATCTTGACCACAGCGACGGTAAAATTAAAAAGCTGACCACGGGATATGTTCCCCAGCAGCTTACATTTGATAAAAGCACTCCTGTATCGGTTCTTGACTTCATGGCCGCGGCTACCACAAGCAGGCCGGTCTGGCTAGGGCAAAAGTATGAATTAAAAGCAAAAATACAAAAGCGCCTTGATGATTTCAGCGCAGGGCATGTAATAAACCGGACTCTCGGAGATTTATCCGGCGGGGAGCTTCAAAGGGTTCTGCTGGCTATGGCCATAGACCCCCTTCCAGATCTCCTTATACTTGATGAGCCGGTATCCGGGGTAGATATTAACGGCCTTGATACTTTTTATAAAAAGGTGTCTGAGCTAAGGCATAAGTATCATATGGCAATACTTCTTGTATCCCATGATTTAAGCCTGATAAAAAGCTATGCTGACCGTATAGTACTTATGGATAAAACAGTAATAGCGCAGGGTTCTCCTGATGACGTGTATAAAGCAAGGGCATTTCAGGATATTTTCGGTTATACGCTAAAGGAGGCGGAAAGCGATGAATTTGGTCTATGAAATAATTGAAACTGTCCTCCCATTTTCCTTTGCTGAATTTGACTTTATGAAAAATGCCTTAATTGCTGTTCTGCTTGTCACTCCGTTATTCGGAATGCTTGGCACAATGGCGGTAAACAACAAAATGGCGTTTTTCTCTGATGCCCTTGGTCACAGCGCGTTAACAGGAATTGCCATAGGTGTGATGCTTGGCGCAGGAAGCCCCGTTATATGTATGCTCGCCTTTGGAATCTTGTTTGGGCTTGGAATAAGAAAAGTTAAAAGCAGTACACGTGCTTCCTCAGACACTGTAATAAGCGTATTTTCCTCAGCCTCCATTGCGCTTGGAATTGTTATACTTTCTAAAAGCGGCGGTTTTGCCAAATATTCTTCATATCTTATAGGTGATATTCTTACGGTTTCACCGTCATATATAAAGATATTGGCAGTTGTTCTTGTTATAACTTATATTATATGGTATTTTGTATACAATAATCTTCTGCTTTTGAGTATAAATCCCTCCCTTTCATCCAGCAGAGGAGTTAAAAACGCTCTTACCGAAAACATATTTGTTGTAATCGTAGCTGTTGCTGTAATGCTTTCGATTAAGCAGATAGGTATCCTTACTATAAATTCTTTATTGATTCTTCCCGCGGCGGCGGCAAGGAATATAGCTTCAAACTCAAGACAGTATCATGTAATCTCAACAGCAATATCCGTATTTTGCGGAGTATTTGGGTTAATTATATCTTTTTACGCCGATACCGCGGCAGGTGCAACTATGGTGCTCCTGGCAGCAGGCGTTTACTTTATATCATATTATAAAGCAAAAATATAAAAGACAGCAGGCTTATTTAAAGCCTGCTGTTTTTTTACTGCTTTATATCCTTTGCCAAGTTAAAGGCATGCAGAATATGCATTCTCATAGCTGCCTCCGCTCCTGCTGCATCCCCGTTTTTTATAAATTCCAAAACCATCTTATGGTCGTTAATTGTATAGTCCTTTACTTCGTCGCTTACAAGGTTAAATATCCTTTTCATATCCATTCCGGAGTATATAACCGGCAGTATCTTTATTATAAACTCATTCTTTGCAGCACCGGCAATTCGTAGTGAAACTGCAGGTCGTAATCTGTCCTCAGGTCTGCGTCATTAACATGGTAGTTTATTATTTTATCCAGACCGACTAATTTATCTATATCTTCAACCGTTGCCCTCTGTGCCGCATAGTTTGCCATTGTCGGCTCAAGCATTATTCTGGCCTCAAAAAAATCCATTGCGTTCATTACAAGGCTATCCAGCTCGCTTAGTCCGAAGTCCTCGTTCAGTTCCCTGTTTTCTGCAACAAAAGTTCCCTTTCCCCTCTTTATTTCAAGTACATTATGAGCAATTAGGAACTTTACAGCCTCTCTTAGTGTTGTTCTGCTTACCCCCAGGTCACTAGAAAGTTCATTTTCGTTAGGGAGTTTATCCCCTATATTGAATTTTTTCTCGACCATTCCTTAAGTTAAAAGGACTGTTTTAAGCATCACACGATTCTGAATATTGTTCTTCTTCTGTACTCTTCTCCCCTTTTAAGTATCGGGGAAGGAAAATTATCATAATTTACTGCGTCCGGCCAATCCTGCGTTTCAAGCGCAAACCCGCTTCTTGGGCTATATACAGCGCCTTTTTCCCAAGCACATTTCCGTCAAGATAATTGCCTGAGTAGAAATGCATTCCAGGCTGGTCTGTAAATACTTCCAGCCTTATGTTACCGCTCTTTGCTGCAGCAGCCTTTTTCATCTCCTGACTGTGCGTCTTTTTCAGTATAAAGTTATGGTCGTAGCCTGATGCATTTTTAAGCTGAATGCATTTATCATTTATATCCCTTCCAATTTCCTTTTCTCTTCTGAAATCCATAGGAGAGTTCGCAACAGAGGCTATATTTCCGTTGGAACAGCCGTTTTCATCTATTTCAGTAAATTCATCCGCAAAAATTTGAAGCATATGCCCTTCAACAGTTCCGTCTCCAGCAAGGTTAAAATAACTGTGATTTGTCAGATTAACAATAGTATCGGCGTCACTGAGAGCAAAATAGTCAATAATAACGTCATTTTCCTCTGTAAGAGTATATCTCACCC
>CAUHBX010000190.1 GCA_959604475.1 uncultured Eubacteriales bacterium | reverse complement strand
ACTCGCTGAGCGGCTGAACTGATATTGCTTCGTTCATCATCTGTACGTAGTCGTCAGGTGTCATAGCAGAAAGTACACCGTTGATTTTATCAAGAAGCTCTGTGTTGCCCTTCTGAAGAGAGATACCGATATTGATTTCCTCATCTGATACTGCAAATTCTCCCTCAGTACCTGTAAAGTCAAGAAGCTTAAAGTCAGGATATGCTACTGTAGCCGCAAGCCCTGTAGGCTGGTCTGTTACAACGATGTCGCATTTGCCTGCGTCAAGGGCAACAAGCATAGCCGGAGCCGATTCCTGTGCGGGAAGAATGTTCGCGTCGGGAATCTGGGGGAGGCAAACGTTATACCAAATTGTGTTCTGCTGTGATGTACATGTTGCGCCGGCAAGGTCTGCCACACTTGCTGCATCTGCATAAGGGCTGTCTGCCTTTGTAAGCGTAACGATTGAAGCATAGTAATAAGGCTCTGTAAAGTCTACCATTTCAAGCCTTTCTGATGTAATTGACTGTCCTGCAATTACACAGTCTACTGTCCCTGACTGAACTGCCGGCACAAGTGAATCCCAGTCAAGCTTAACTATTTCAAGCTCCATGCCAAGCTCCTCGGCAATATGCTTTGCCATCATTACGTCGTATCCGTAAGCATAGTCGGGGCTGTCCTTAATCTGAACCGCTCCGTTCTGGTCTGTCGGCTGTGTCCAGTTATATGGAGCGTATCCGCATTCCATTGCAACTGTGAGAACGTTGTCTGCTGCCGCGCCTTCACCGTCAGCCGCTGTCTGCTGTTTTCCTGCGTCTTCATTTGATGTTTCGTTTGATTTTGATGAGCAGCCTGCCAATGCGACTGTACAAGCCATCGCTAACGCTGCTACTGAAAATAATTTTTTCTTCATGTTCATACCTTCCTTTAATGTAAAATTTTAATACAAATAAAAAGTACCGAATATTCCTCTGCTAAAGTGAAGATTCGGCACTGATAAAACAAATCATAAGGTTTTATGATAGCTCTCCACATAAGTGACAGTACGCTGCATGTTATGCATCGTCCCAGCCGGCTTGTCCCGGGCAGAACAAACAAGCTTCGGCAGAAAACCCTTTCAAGCAGAACGGCCGCCCGCCATTATTCCGCAATACTGATTTTTTCCGCGCCTCTATCAGAGCTTTGGTCGCCCAAAGCAGATATTAATATTCTATCGTGGATAGTAACATCATTTCTTAGCAAAGTCAATACATCTTACGACATTTATAAAAACTTTGTCATTTTTGCCGCAGATATTAGGAAATAATATTCGCCAATGGTAATTTAAGAGTTTTTCATTATTACAAGCTCCACGACATCAACGGCCTCCTCACAGGCGTCCAGACAGTCCTCCAGCTCATCAAATATGTTTGTCCATATTATAATGTCCCTTGTATCTGTACCGTCGCTGAAAAGCTTATGATAAATCTTTGTATGAAGATAGTCTCCCTTGCTCTCGACTGTATTAACGGCAACTATCTGCTCCTTTATAATCTTTGAGGATTTAAAGTTGCGAAATTCAGTAAGAGTGGCCTTAAGCCCCTTGGAGGCCTCAACAATAAGCTTTGTAAACTCCAGAACCTCCGGTCGTATCTCCTTTACATCAAACATGAATATCCGGCGCATAACGTCCTCTATAGCGTCCACAACGTCGTCCAGCTTTACTGAAAGGGAAACAATATCCTCCCTTTCAATCGGCGGCAAAAACTCATGGGTGAGAGCCTTTGTCATTTCATGCTTTGTTAGGTCAGCCTCATTTTCAATCTTGTGCATAAGCGTTACCCTTTCAAATACTGAAGCATATTCAAAATTTGTTATGCACTCATTAAGGTAATCCGCAGCCTGGCATACGAAATCAGCACATTTGCAGAAGTAACCGAAGTAATCAAAATCTTTTTTTCTGTCAGCAGACATCTTAATCCTCCTAGAATACCATCATAAACACTTTTACCATTATATAGCCCATAAGTCCGCAGCCCGGAAATACCAGTATCCATGTTTTAACCATGTTTTTTACAACGCTCCAGTTTACCGCAGAAATTCTTCTTGAGGCTCCAACGCCCATAATTGATGTCGTTTTTGTATGTGTCGTGCTTACAGGTATACCTGTAACAGACGCCACAAGCAGACTGACAACAGCGCCTATATCGGCCGCAAAGCCCTGATAGGATTCCAGCTTTACCATATCCATTCCCACTGATTTGATTATTCTGTAGCCTCCTACCGACGTACCAAAGGCCATTACTGCAGAGCATATTACCATAAGCCAAATCGGTATTTCAAACTCCGTTATTCCAGACCTGCCGGTTGAAATAAAAATACCAAGCATAAAAACGCCCATAAACTTCTGTCCGTCCTGAGCCCCGTGCATAAATGCCATTGAAGCCCCTCCGACAATCTGTGCGCCCTTAAAAAACCTTGTAGTTTTAAGCCTATCCATACGTTTACAGATTTTTTCTATTACCTTAACTACTATGTAACCTGAAAAGAAGCCTAGAAGAGTGGAAAGCACAAGTCCGTAAATAACCTTTATCCACTCGGCCCCGTTAATGCCAGCTATGCCGCCGTGAATGGCAATTGCCGCACCGGAAATGCCGGCCACAAGCGCATGGCTTTCACTGGTGGGAAGCCCTAGCCTCCATGAGGTAAAGGACCATACGATTATGGCAAATAGCGCGGCGCATATGGCGACTGTCGCGGCCCTTGTATCAGTGCCGAAATCAACCATATTATAAATGGTTGAAGCAACATTGGCGTTTATCATTGTCATAACTAAAACACCGATAAAGTTGAATACCGCAGCCATTGCAATGGCATGCTGGGGACGCATTGCCCTTGTAGATACACAGGTTGCGATGGCGTTTGGAGCGTCGGTACAGCCGTTCATAAGTATAACGCCCAGCGTCAGTACTACGGTAACCGCCATCATTGGATTTGACGATATTTGCCCGAGAAATTCGGATAGTGTTACGGTCATTGTTTTCTCCCTTTTTCTGTTAAATCAGAGTAAATTCGATGTTAAATACTCGTTAAGTATACCATCTGGATGAAAACAGTTCAATAAAAAACATTAATTTAATCCCCATGACTCTTTCAGCAATGAAACCCCTTCTGTAATCTGCTTTTTTGAAAGCTCTGCATATCCTATCAATACTGTGCTTCTGTATTTTTGAGGTACGCCCTGAATAAAATAAGTGGATATCGGATAAACCCTGACCCCATATTTTTCGGCAGAGGCAATCATTTCCCCCTCGCTTAAATCAGACATCAGCCTGATTGCCATATGGTGACCCGCGTTTTCCCCATTTATTTTTATTTTTCCTCCGATTTTTTTCAGCTCGTTCAGCAGCACCGCCCTTTTCTCCCCGTATAGCTTCCGCATTCTGTTCAAATGCCTTTCATAGTAGCCCCCACTTATAAAAGATGTGAGTATATTCTGCTCGAGTACAGACACGGCAGAGGAAAATTTGGTATATCTTTCGTTATAAAACTCCAGAAGCTTCTCCGGCAGAACCATATAGCTTATACGAATTGAGGGGGCTATTGTCTTAGAGAATGTTCCCAGATAAATAACCCTGCCCTTAACGTCTATGCTCTGTACAGACGGTATAGGTTTGGAATTATATCTAAACTCGCTGTCATAATCGTCCTCGATTATATATCGGTTTTCATTGGCATAGGCCCAGTTTAAAAGCTTTATCCTTCGTCCCGCAGGCATAGTTATGCCTAAAGGAAACTGGTGCGATGGCGTTACATATACAGCCGTATTATCATCCTCAGGGAGCAAATCAGTGCAAATTCCCCCGTCATCAACCTGAATTGAGCAAAGCCTGTGGCCTAATGCCTTAAAAAATGAGTATGCCTCAAAATAAACAGGCTCCTC
>CAUHBX010000189.1 GCA_959604475.1 uncultured Eubacteriales bacterium | reverse complement strand
AAGGCAGACTAATTAAAAATTATATAAAAGGAGTCAGTTTTATGAAAGACATAATTTACTTTGATAACGCGGCTACAACACCTATTAGGCCTGAGGTCTACGAGGAGATGAAGCCATATATTGAAACTTACTTCGGGAATGCATCCAGCGTTTATGGTATAGCGAGGGAAAGCAAAAAGGCTATTGATAAAGCGAGAGAGCAGGTTGCAAAAGCTTTAAATGCAAGGACAGAAGAAATATTTTTTACAGGGTGTGGGTCAGAAAGCGACAACTGGGTTCTTAAGGGCGTTGCGTCGGCCCTTAAAGACAAGGGAAACCACATAATAACAACATGTATTGAGCATCATGCGATACTTCATACATGTGAGTTCTTAGAGGAAAATGGATTTGAGGTAACATATCTTCCTGTTGACGAATACGGCAAGGTAAGTGTAGATGACCTTATAAAGGCAATCAGGCCGACAACAATACTTGTAAGTGTCATGTTTGCTAATAATGAAATCGGAACAATTGAGCCAATTAAGGAAATCGGGGCAGTTTGCAGAGACAAAGGAATTTATTTTCATACAGACGCTGTCCAGGCAGTGGGCCATGTAAAAATAGACGTTCAGGATATGAATATTGATTTTCTTTCACTTTCAGGACATAAGCTTGGTGCACCAAAGGGAATAGGAGCACTCTATATTAGAAAGGGCTGTAAAATTAAAAATCTTATTCACGGCGGCGGACAAGAAAGGGGCAGAAGGGCCGGAACAGAGAACTTAATTGGAATAGTCGCTCTTGGCAAAGCTATTGAAATGGCAGTAGCTGAAATGGAAGTAACTACCAAAGAGTTTACTTATTTAAGAGATAAGGTTATAAAAAATATATTGGAAAATGTTGATTATGCACGACTTAACGGCCATCCTACGGACAGACTTCCGGGAAACGTTAATATATCATTTGAGTTTATAGAGGGTGAATCAATGCTGCTGTTGCTTGATTCACATGGTATATGCGCTTCCAGCGGCTCTGCTTGTACTTCTGGCTCACTTGACCCTTCTCATGTTCTTCTAGCAATCGGGCTGCCTCACGAAAAGGCCCATGGCTCGTTAAGAATTACGTTGGGACACCAGAATACCGAAGAAGAGGTTGATAAGCTCCTTGAGGTGCTTCCTCCAATTGTACAGAGGCTCAGAGATATGTCTCCTCTTTACGAAAAGATAAAGAATAAGAAATAAAAGGAGGTAATTATTATGGAATACAGCGAAAAAGTAATGGACCATTTCATGAATCCCAGGAATGTAGGAGAAATAGATGATGCAAGCGGCGTAGGAACTGTTGGCAATGCTAAATGCGGAGATATAATGAAGGTTTATCTTAAAATAGAAGACGGAATTATTCAGGACGCTAAATTTAAAACATTTGGCTGCGGAGCAGCCGTTGCAACAAGCAGCATGGCAACGGAGCTTGTAAAGGGCAAAACAATTCAGGAGGCTCTCGAAGTTACGAATAAGGCTGTCATGGAGGCGCTTGACGGGCTTCCTCCTGTTAAGGTTCACTGTTCTTGTCTTGCTGAGGAAGCGCTTCACGCTGCGTTATGGGACTATGCGGAGAAAAACCATATCGTTATTGAGGGACTTAAGGCTCCTGTAGATGATATAGGCGAGCTTCATGAGATACCTGAAGAATGAAAAAGGGAAAAGTTGTTGTAGGAATGTCGGGCGGAGTGGACAGCTCCGTCGCGGCATACCTGCTGAAGGAAGAAGGATACGACGTTATCGGTGTTACAATGCAGATATGGCAGGAAGAAAGCTGGCAGGATGTATCTGATAACGGCGGCTGCTGCGGACTTTCCGCTGTTGACGACGCAAGGCGTGTTGCCAACAGTATAGGCATACCGCATTATGTGATGAATTTCCGCAGGGATTTTGAGACCAGTGTTATAAAGTATTTTGTTGACGAATATAAAAAAGGAAGAACGCCTAACCCCTGTATCGCATGTAACAGATACGTGAAGTGGGAGGCGCTTTTGTCACGTGCAAAACAAATCGGAGCTGACTATATTGCGACGGGACATTATGCAAGAATTCAAGAATATCCTAAAACCGGAAGGTTGTCAATTTGTGCATCGGTAACCTCCGAAAAGGACCAAACATATGCCCTTTATAATCTTACGCAGGAACAGCTTGCGTCTACACTTATGCCTATAGGAAACTATACAAAGGATGTTGTGAGGGAAATAGCCAAAAGCATAGACCTTAAAATATCGTCAAAGCCAGACAGCCAGGATATATGCTTCGTGCCTGATGGTGATTATGCTGAGTTTATAAAGGAATATGACGGGACAAAATTTCCGGAAGGGGATTTTGTTGATATGGAAGGAAATGTCCTTGGCAGGCACAGAGGAATTATTCATTACACTGTAGGTCAGAGAAAGGGTCTTGGCCTTGCGCTTGGAAGGCATATATATGTTCACCATATTGACCCACACAAAAATCAGGTAGTACTCTGTGATAATGAAGATTTATTCTACAAAGAGGCGGTAGCCGGAAATGTTAATTTTATGTCTGTTGCTGGACTTGACAGTCCTGTAAGGGCTGAAGCTAAAATACGCTATAGTCATAAAAAGGCACCCTGTACTGCTTTTATGGAAAATGGGCTTTTGAAATGTGTATTTGATGAACCGCAGAGAGCGATAACCCCCGGTCAGTCTCTTGTTGTCTATGACGGGGATTTTGTGCTCTGCGGAGGAACTATAATATAAAAGTCCTGCAAATGGACTTTTTTACTTTGAGGAGACTTTAAATGAAAGCTGTTATTTTTGATATGGATGGTGTGCTTGTGGATAGTCAGCCTTATCATTTTAAGGCGGATAGAGATACTATGGCTAAATACGGGGTTTATAAGGATGAGAAATTTTATGAATCCTTTGCCGGAACTGTAACGCTGGACAGGATGAATACACTTAAAGAGATGTTTGACATTCAGGCTCCTGCTGAAGAAATGGCCGACGTCAGGGAAAAAATGATACTTGATATTATTGAAAAGGAATATATTAAGCCGGTTAATGGAATTCCCGAACTTCTGCGTTCTATAAAGTCCAAAGGACTTAAAACCGCGGTGGCGTCATCCTCCGGCTATGAACTCATTAACATGGTTCTTAAAAAACTGGATATAGCTGAGTACTTTGACTCCATAACCTCCGGCGTTGAAGTAAAAAGGGGAAAGCCGTCGCCTGACGTATTTCTTTTAGCGGCAGAAAAATTAGGAGTAATGCCGGATGAATGCCTGGTAATAGAGGATTCTGAAAACGGCGTAATTGCTGCTAAGTCCGCGGAAATGATGGCTGTTGGCTATATAAATCCTACAAGCGGCAAACAATGCCTTGACAGAGCAGATGTAATTACAGATGATTTCAGAAAATTAAATGATAATTTTGGAATTAATTAAGCTGAAAAAGGATATTATTTCATGTAAACGGCCTTTTGGCAGGAGGAAGACTATGGCTTATGTAGTAGCTGGCCTTATAATTGCAGCAATCCTATTAGGATGGGTGCACAGCAGAAAAATAAAGAATACTAACAATTCATCAGGCTGTGCTGGGGGCTGTGCAGGCTGCCCAAATCACAACGGTTGTGGTGAAAACAAAGAAAAATGAAAAAACAAGAGAAAAATTTAGTATAAGATATAATATGCTGATAAATAGGGCTTAAATAGTTAAAATCGGGTTGTATCAATGTTTGCATATATCTTACTCAATAAGTAATATATAGCTAATGATTAGCACTCGTACATGTTGAGTGCTAAAAATAACTAAGAATTGTATAAGGAGGAAATAAACTATGAAACTTGTACCACTTGGAGATAAGGTTGTAATTAAACAGATGGAAGCAGAGGAAAAAACAAAATCGGGTATCGTTTTACCCTCACA
>CAUHBX010000188.1 GCA_959604475.1 uncultured Eubacteriales bacterium | reverse complement strand
TTGGCAGTACATTCTCTACCATATCCAAAAAACCGTGGAAGGCCTTTCCCGAATAGCATGGGTCAGTAAATATTGCCTCTGTTTTAGCCAGTACATGCATGGCTCTTTGTGTCTGCTCATCCGGAACATTATACGCTGTTCCTGAATATATTTCTTTTCCTCTATTAAAATTCAGATGAAGCTCATCTGCACTGCATGATATATTCAGTTCATATTCCCGGCTTATATTGTTAATCAGTTCAGCGGCATGGTCTTCTCTAAAGTTTGTAAGAGGATTTACAGCAACAGGGATTACTTCAAACGGTGCTTGATAGTATTTAATTCCCGCCCATATTCCACAGAAGGTGCCCATAGAACCGCATGCTGTAACAATGTATTTTGGATTAATGTTCATGTCCTCTATTTGCTCCATTAACTCCTTAACCATATTTACATATCCAACAGCCCCTGTGGTATTGCTGCCTCCAACAGGAATAGTGTATACCTTTCTTCCGTTTTGTTCATATTTTTCTATAATTTCTTTTACTAGCTCATCCTTGTTTTTATCACCGACAAAATATAAATCCGACCCAAGCATTTCATCTAAAATAATATTTCCGCTGGCATATTCAGGCCTTTCCCCGTCAAGCACAAGTATGCTTTTCATATTGCACCTCACAGCCGCCGAAGCGACAAGCCTTCCGTGATTAGTCTGAGGCCCTCCGAATGTAAGAAGAGTATCACATTTCTGGTCAACAGCCTCTTTAATCAGGTATTCCAGCTTTCTTATTTTATTTCCTGACAATCCAATATCGGTCATGTCATCCCGTTTTATGTATAAATTTTGAACTCCTATCTCCTTTTCAAGATTCGTCATTCTCTGCAGCGGAGTAGGAAAAATACCTAATTCCACCTTTTTAACATCTTCCAGCTTCATTTCTATCTACCTCTTTTTTTATTTTATTCGCCAAGTGAAGCAGCGTATAGGATACTATGGACATCAGTAAAAACACTATCCATACATAGGCTGACCATATGTTTAAAACAAGCCATCCCCCGGATATCAGAGCCATAACCGCTGATAATCCTTTTAGAATCACAAACATGTCAGGTTTTCCGAGTTCTGAAATATATTTTACGCATAAAAGCAATAACTTTATATTTCCAAATACCAGAATAACTCCCAGTGCGTCCTGAAAAATATAATACCATTTCATAAAATCATTCCCCGCTTAATCCGCATATCAGTCAACCGCTTTTTCATTCTCTGAGTATTTTTTCATTGAAAATCCTGTATATCCATAAATCAAATCGAAAATCGGTGTTATGTAAAGAAGGAAGCAGAATGGAATATACCCTATTCCTACGGACAGCGTATTCTGAACAAACAATGAATAGTTATTCCATGGAATAAGTGCGCCGCCAAATGTAGCATAATCCTCAAGGCATCTGGAAAGGTTCTCAGGCTTCAGATTCTTCTCCTCAAACACAGGTCTCATTAACGTCCCTGTCATTACCTGTGAAAGTGAAAGAGAACCAAAGCAGTTCAAGCCATATGATATACCTGCTGTTGCAAGTATAACGCTTCCTACAGTCTTACATTTTCCAACGATAGGTTTTACAAGTGCATCCATCATACCAGTTGACGCCATAACTCCTGAGAATGCAAACGCAAAAATCATCGTTAATGCAGTACCTGCCATACTGAAGGTACCTCCTCGGCTGAAAAGACTGTCAATAGAAGCTATTCCAGAATTAAGCTTATATCCATTGTACGCAAAATCTAATAAAGTTCTTGCATTTATATCCTGAGTAGCCAGTGCAGTGACAAATCCCACTACTGCGCCTATTAAGATTGAAGTAAGCGCTGGTTTACGTCTAACAAGAAGTGTAATGACAACTGCTACTGGTATCAGCTGAACTATACCTATATTAAAGTTTGCCACTATACCGTTTGTTACTTCCAATATAGCTGAATTATCCATTGAACCGGAGCTGTACTTTAATCCCAATACTATAAAAATCACCGCAGTTATTATATAAGCAGGAACCGTCGTATACAGCATGTGCTTAATATGAGTCATAATGTCACAGCCTGCAACAGCCGGACAAAGTACTGTGGTATCGGAAAGAGGAGACATCTTATCGCCAAAGGCCGCTCCGCATACAATCGCTCCTACTGTTGCATATACTGATATGCCAAGGCTTGAACCTATTCCCAGCATTGCAATTCCGACAGTTCCTATTGTTCCCCATGATGTTCCTGTTGTCATAGAGGTTATGGAACAAAGAAGCAGTGTTGCCAGCAAAAATATTGAAGGCGTAATTATTTTTACTCCGGCATATACCATAGTTCCTACAGCGCCGCACGCAATCCACATTGAAATCATTGTTCCAACAGCAAATAATACTAAAACAGGCTGCATGGTCCTTTTAATAAAATCTATAAAGCCTTTTTCAATCTCGTTATATGTATATCCCAAATGTATGCCAGCCGGAACCACTATAAGTAGGCAAACTAAAAACATGAGCTGAAGCTTCGCTCCAAAAGCGACTGTTCCAACTATGATTGACACAGCACAGGCCAGTAAAACTAACATAGAAAAAGCAAATGACGGCGTTTTATGTATTGCCTTATCCTTATCGCTACTTTGATTTTCTTTCATTATTAATTCTCCTTTCAGTTTACGGTTTATTATTATCTATTAACCAAGTTATTATTTTAAAGACCTCCTTTTCACTATGTAGAATGCATTCGTAAGTTTACTCGTTTCTGGTCTGACCATAATATATTATGAACATATTATAATACTATATTAATATAAATGCAATCAAATTTAAAAAATAATTCATTTAATGTACAAAAAAACATCCAGTCTTAATAAGACTGGATGTTTTTATATAAATGCTCTAAACTTCTTCTGTAAAATTGCTTATTACTGGGCGTCAATCTTAGCAATATAGCTGATTAAGTCAACTACTTTATTGCTGTAGCCCCATTCGTTGTCATACCACGATACAAGTTTTACAAAGTTGTCATTAAGTGCGATACCTGCTTTCGCATCAAATATAGAGGTATGGGGGTCTCCAAGGAAATCGCTTGATACGACATCGTCTTCTGTATAATCAAGGATTCCTTTAAGTTCATTTTCGGAAGCCTTTTTAACCGCAGCCTTTATTTCCTCATAGGTCGCGGGTTTTTGGAGCCTGCATGTAAGGTCTACGACAGAAACGTCTATTGTAGGAACACGGAAGCTCATACCAGTAAGTTTTCCGTTAAGCTCAGGTATTACCTTTCCTACGGCCTTAGCAGCGCCTGTTGATGAAGGGATGATATTTGCTGAAGCAGCGCGGCCGCCTCTCCAGTCCTTTTTAGAAGGTCCGTCTACAGTTTTCTGAGTTGCTGTTGTAGAATGTACTGTAGTCATAAGTCCCTCAACTATACCAAAGTTATCGTTAATAACCTTTGTAAGAGGAGCAAGGCAGTTTGTTGTACAAGAAGCGTTTGAAACGACATTCATGTCTTTTGAATACTTGTCATTGTTTACACCCATAACAAACATAGGCGCGTCTGACGAAGGAGCGGATATTACTACTTTTTTAGCACCGCCCTTAAAGTGCGCAGATGCCTTTTCTGTTGTTGTGAAAAGTCCTGTTGATTCTACAACATATTCTGCTCCTGTTTCCTTCCAGGGGATTTCTGCAGGGTCAAAAAGTGCATAAACCGTAATTTCTTTGCCGTTAACAATAAGCTTACCGTCTTTTTCACAGACTTCGCCATTGAAGCGTCCCTGAGCAGAATCATATTTCATCATGTAAACCATATAATCAACGCTGATTGCTGGGTCATTGATAGCTACTACCTGAACATCATCTCTTGTAAGCGACGCACGAAGAACAAGTCTGCCAATACGGCCGAAACCGTTAATACCTACTTTTACCATAAATATTCC
>CAUHBX010000187.1 GCA_959604475.1 uncultured Eubacteriales bacterium | reverse complement strand
CAGCCTCTTCCCCATTTCTGACTATTTTTTTAACTTCCAGTTTTCCGTATTTCGTGTCTATAGTGTCAAAGCCTCTCTCAAGGCATGTCCTGATTTCATGTCTTCTTCGTATTCCTATTGTAGTTGTTTCCATAAATATTATATCTTCCAAGACCTCTCTGTTGCTGTCATCACATATTACAGTAAGCTTATAAGCAGGCCTGTTTTTTTTCATAAATATCGGAGAATAAAATACATCCTTTGCTCCTGCATTAAGGAGCCTTTCCATGGTGTACCCCATTACCTCACCGGTTGTGTCGTCCACATTTGTTTCAAGTATTACTACCTCATCACCTTTATTCTCTTCTTTAAGCTCACCAAGCGATACCCTAAGAACATTCGGTATTTTCATGTCTTTCTTACCGGCTCCGTAACCGATTTTTTCAATTGACATTGCAGGCATTGTACCATAGCTTTCAGCAAGCTCCGCAATAATAGCTGCGCCTGTAGGAGTCACCATTTCAGTATCTATATCAATCTGTCTTGCGACTACATCCGAGTCAGCAAAAATCTGGGCTGCAGCAGGGACAGGAACCGGAATTTGTCCATGCTGGCACATTATAAATCCATGTCCGTCATTTACAATTGACGCAAATATTCTGTCCGGCTTAATCATATCGATACAAATAGCTGTACCGATAATATCAACTATAGAATCAATCGCCCCAACTTCATGAAAGTGCACCTTATCAAGAGGCTCATTATGAACCTTTGACTCAGCCTTTGCCACTCTCATAAATATCCTTTTGGCCAATTCTTTAGCACTGTTATTTATGCAGCTGTTCTCAATAATTGAAAACACATCCTGGAGATTTCTATGGACATGGTGATGATGGTGGCTGTCATCATGGTGATGGTGGCTGTCTCCGTGGCTATGTTCATGCAAGTTATGATGGACATCCTCATGGCAGTGTCCATGGTCATGGTGATGCCCGTCGCCATGATTGTGATCGTGATGATGGCCGTCATGGTTGTGTTCATGGTGGTGCTCCATTGGCTGTCCGTCCTCATCAAAGCCGTCTATTGTTATAATTACGTCTACCTTATTGGCACCAATACCGTTTTTAACAGCCCTTCCAAAAACTATATCATATCCGTCAACATTAAGTTTTGACAGTTCTTCTACAAACTTTTCTTTATCTATTCCCAAATCAAGCAGTGCACCCAAAGTCATATCTCCGCTTATTCCCGAACTGCAGTCAAAGTATAAAGTTTTCATTTTTTAGCAACCCCCAATTTATTTATGCTGTTTGCAGTATAACCCGCGCCAAAGCCATTATCTATGTTTACAACAACTACACCGCTGGCGCAGCTGTTAAGCATACACAAAAGCGATGAAAGGCCGTTAAAATTAGCTCCGTATCCTACAGAAGTGGGAACCGCTATTACAGGCTTGTCCGTTAACCCTCCGATAACGCTTGCAAGTGCTCCCTCCATTCCCGCAACAGCTATAATAACATCAGCTGCCTCAACTCTGTCTATTCTTGAAAGAAGCCTGTGCAGGCCGGCGACTCCAACATCATAAAGTCTGTCAACATTATTACCCAAAAACTCAGCTGTGATTGCAGCCTCTTCGGCAACAGGTATATCAGATGTTCCTCCGGTAGCGACAAGTATAACTCCTCCGGTCTTTTCAATAGGGTTTCTTTCAATAATAACTGTCCTGGCATCCCTATTATATTTTGCATCTGGGAGTTCTTTAGCTATATATTCATACTTTTCCTCACTGACACGAGTAGCCAAAATATTCTCAGTACCGTTCTCCAGCATATTTTTCATAATTCCAAGTGTCTGCTCTTTTGTCTTTCCTTCGGCATATATAACCTCCGGGCAGCCGTTTCTCATTTCTCTTTGGTGGTCAACAACCGCATATCCTAAATCCTTTGTGGGTGCCAGCTTAAGCATTTCAGCAGCGTCATCAACGGAAATTTCGTTATTTTGAAGCTTTGTAAGTATTTCTTTCGTATTCATTATATCCTCCCTCAGTCCATGCTCCCGCTTCTAAAGCCTTCCATGTCTAAGGTTATGTAGCGGAATCCAATTCTCTTTATATTATCAATAAGCTCGTAATCTGACAAAAAATCGTTGAATCTTTCCTTAGGAATTTCGATTCTGGCTATGTCGCCGTGCAGTCTGACCCTTCCGCTTGGGATACCTTTTTTTGCGATAAGCAGTTCAGCCTGCTCTACTTTGTGGAAATTTTCTTCTGTAAGCTCCGTATTATAAGGAAATCTGGTAGCAAGGCATGAATTTGAGGCCTTGTTCCATGTCTCAAGGCCTAATTCTTTAGCTGCTTCCCTTATATCTGCCTTTGTCATACCCGATTGATAGAGCGGGCTTACAATTCCAAGCTCATCCGCGGCCATAGCTCCGGGCCTGTAAACTTTGCCATCATCGGCGTTTTTGCCGTCGGCCACCGTTTTATAGCCTAGCTCGCCAGCCTTTTTAATAATTGCGCCCATTATATTTTTCTTACAGTAATAGCACCTTTTTTTATCGTTAAACTTGAACTCTTTAACGGCAAAAGCATCTGCCTTTACTACATAATATTTAATTCCTGCCTTCTTGGCAAGCCGTTCAGCGTCTTCCATGTCTTTTCTTGAAAGCATGATACCGTCTCCGATAACGGCTATCGCATTATCCTTCAAGACCTCATAAGCAACGTTCATAACCAGGTCGGAATCAACTCCTCCGGAATATGCAACGCAAAGCTTATCAAACTGCGAGATATACTCTCTTAGTTTATCTAACTTTTCCATATTAACGCCTCCTTACATGAATATCCTGATGATATTCGTACGTGATACATTATACTACAAAAAAATTCAAAAAGGAATAGCGTATAAAATATGTAAGCCAATTTTAAGTATTATCCCTTGGCTTTTTTTCTGGATACTGCTATTAATATAATGCTTAGTACGGCCGTTATAATATAAAACAGCACATGATTTTCGACTATGACAGTACCTGCGCTTCTCCAATATTCTCCGAGAAAATACCCAGCCGATATTAGCATTGTATTCCATAAAAACGACCCAAGAGTAGTATAAAAAACAAACAGTGTAACATTCATCCCTGCTAATCCTGCTGGAATTGATATGTATGTTCGGGCTATAGGAAAAACACGGGCAATTAATACTGACTGCCTGCCATACTTGTTAAAAACCCTTTCCGCATTATCTACCCCTTTTTTTAATGATAAGTATTTTCTGCATAGCTTATGTTCAATAAAGTTTTTTCCAAATCTTCCAAAACAGTAGCATACAAGGCTGCCGACTATTCCGCCTGCAGTACTAACCAAAATAGCTCCAAACAGGCTAAGCCTCCCTCCATAGACAAAGTATCCTATAAAAGGCAGCAAAACCTCACTGGAAACAGGAAAACATCCATACTCCAGTGAGGTTGCAATAAATATTCCCAAATATCCGAAGCTGTTGACCATATTTGTCAGTACATCGATTATCAGAGTAACTCATCTCCAAAACATGTTCTAAATAATTCTATGCTTGGAAATGAATCAATATTAAATTAAGCTATAAAAAGTCTCAGAAAAAGCTTATATGCCTCATGTATTCCCTTCATAGCGTCACCTACTTCTTCACAGTCACCAATTTTTGCGTAGGAAATTTTTTCATCAAGACATGCCAGTGTTATATCACTATTTTTAGGAGTAAAACCAGCCGCGATAATTACGTTATCAGCGGGTATTTTAATTTCTCCCTCGGCAGTATCGGCAAGAACATATCCATCTCCAATTTCTTTAACAGCTGTTTCTGTCATTGTCTTAATTCCATCAGCCTTTACCTCTTTCATAACAATCCATTTAAGGCCTCCAAGGTCCCGGCCTATTTTCTTTGTCATTTCTACAACAGTTATTTTGACCGGGATATCAAC
>CAUHBX010000186.1 GCA_959604475.1 uncultured Eubacteriales bacterium | reverse complement strand
GCCAAGGCTGTTACAGTATATCCGCCCATCCCGTCATCATGTATATTATAAACTGTCCATTCGCGCCTATATCCGTTTTCAGGCAGCTCTTCGGACACATCAAATACAAGTGTTACCGGATAAGACAATTTTGTCAGCCTTTCACTAGTTTGGTCCTCCCCTGACTTTTTCACCGTCTTATTAACTGTTATATCATACTGCTTCTGCACTGGGGCATCAACCTTCCCCTCCAGCGCATTCTGCTCCTCATCCGAAAGCCCTTCTGCCTCTGCGACCTTCATCGAAATCTTAAAGACCTCAATAGTCTTCTTAAGAAGCCCTTCTGCCTCATCCACCGCCATAGACTGAAGCAGCATATGTGAATCCGGAGTATCCGCGGCGTCTCCTTCTATAATTACTTCAACTTGTATTTCCGGCAGCTGCATAAGAGCGTCGTTTAAATTCGAAAGTTCTTCGTGAGGAACCTCTGCCTTGGTATCGTCAGGGAGGGCTTCATAATGGAGTTTAGTTTCCAGAACTGACTCTTTTTGCTCCTCGGTTACATCCTCTGGGGATATATCGGGTAGTTTTTCGATTACATCCTGTATATCTTTTGCCTCCATAAGGGCAAACTCAGCTTCTACTGTACATTCTCCGGTAATGGCCGCAGTATACTTGTTATCGACTATCTGCCCCGTTACATCAATTCCCCCGACTTTAAGAGAACCTATTTTATAACCATATTCTGGCTTAAAGTCAAATGTCTGTTCAGCTCCCGGAGCAACGGAAAAGCTGCCCGACGGAATTACTGTGCCATGTTCAGTGTCAGCAACAGTTACTTTAATTCCCTTGGCTGTTTTCCACTCGCTGAAGGCGCCGTTATCATTTTTTATAAGAGAAAGCTCATCATGCTTCAAAGCAAAGCTACCGTCTCCGCCTGCAGCAGATTTGATATAAAGCTCGTCCTCATTAGGCGTCCCTTTGAGCGTTACCTGTGTCTGGCCTGATACTGTTCCGCCGATAGTCAAGGTGTTTCCCGCTTTCATTTTAAGGGTTCCGCCGCCAATGAAGTTTCCAGAGATTTCCTCGGAATAGTTTTCAATAATCAGTGTTCCGCCTTCATCGATTTGCAGGTCTCTAACAAGATTACTAACAGACAACCTATAGTCAGATCCCGGAGTATGTTCAAGGTTGGCATTATCAAAAATATGCACTGAAGTGCTGTCATTAATATAGTCCATCACCGCATGGGTCTCTGTCGTTCCGTCGCCGATGTTCAGCATTATTCCGTTAGTGATTGTTCCTGCTCCATATATGTAAAGCGTCGAATCGCCCAGTACATTAACTACAGAAGATTTAGAAGTACTTCCTTCGGTTCCACCGCCGTATAAATTTCCTTTTATTGTCGCTCCATCAAGAATAATCTTTACATCACCAGCATCTCCTTGATTTCCGCCGCCGTATAGATAATCAACATACGAGTCATCTATACTTATTTCTATATCTCCGCTGTTTGATAAATATCCGCCGCCATACAGCGTTTTCAGCGTGCTATCGTCCGCATCAACCTTAATTTTGCCGTCTACGCCGGCCGACCAGCCGCCGCAAATAATTACACTGTTTGACTCACTGTTTTTAATACCAATATTTATATTATTAATTACATCAGCTTTTCCATTATTTTGGCTGTAGCCCCCACAAAAAACCCAGTTCTGTATATTCGCTTTATCTATTGTAATATTTACATTTTCTGCAATAGAAGCGTCCGCTTCGTCTCCGTTTGCGCTACCGCCACCGTAAACATATTCGGTCACATTTCCGGAAATTGATATATTGGTGTTTCCGCCGACTGCTGCGCTTGAACCCGTTGTCTTTGCATAGCCTCCGCCGTAAATTTTTTTATCTATTCCGCCTTTAATTACCACTTCTGTATTTTTTGAAACATTAGCTACTGCGTCTGACCCATTCGCATAGCCGCCGCCGACAACGAAGCCACCCGGTTCAAATAAAATGCCACTGTCAATAATTACGGAAGAGCTTCCGCCTACTCCGGCATCGCTGTATGTTGTTGCATGGCCGCCGCCAATTACTATCTTAGCGTTATCATGGGTGTTCTCCTGCACGGATGCCTTATTTATGTGAATACTTGTATTTTCCGTAACACGGGCTTCCCCTCCATTTATTGCATTGCCGCCGCCAACCGCTCCAAGGCTGTTGTCAATCGATTTACGGCATGTCTTCACTTCGGTGCTTCCGTATACGGTGGCTGTAGCTTGGAATCCATTGCCAAGCCCTCCGCCGAACAATCTCATAAACATAGATTCATCCCAATCGTCGTGTTTGCTTATAGCATTAAAATCCTCGGATGCGTCGATTGATATATCCCCGGTTACGGTTGCCGAAACTTTTGTATTTTCTAGTCTGAATTCTTCATTATAATTAATAGAGGTATTTGCATATCCTCCGCCCCATAATCTAAGCCGCTCATTTTTTACGGCCTTTGTGCCGCCCTCAAGTTTTATATCAATATCACCCGTTACATTTGCTTCCGCAATACGGTTATGCAGATTTTTTCTGTTGGCAAAGGTTGCGCCTATCTCGGCAATGCCACCGCCGTAAATTTCGTTAGACGAGCCTATGTTGGGACAGTCTAAATTAATTTCTATATCTCCATTTACATTTGCCTTTAGCGTCTGCTTAGTTCCTTTGTCGCCAAAAATATCAGCATGCCCGCCTCCTGCCAAAGTTCTTTTCAGGGCAGACTTTTCTCCCGCAATCGTAATGGAAATATTTCCGTCCACATTTGCAGATGCTGATTTTTCACCGTCATCCTCAATCGCAGAAACATACCCGCCTCCGTAAACTCCAGATACGGTTCCGTTTACAACAATATTTACGTCTCCGTTTACATCGCTTTCATGTCCGCCGCCGTATATTGTTCTTACAGCTGCACCCTCATTAACGGTAACGCTGGTGCCGCCGCTTTTTACGTCATCTGCACCACCGCCGTATATTGTTGTGTGGCTGCCTAAATCCACTCCGGCACCAATGATAATCGGAATGCCGTTGGCGTAAAAGGTTAAATCATAATAGTCCGATTCTTTTATTCCGCCCTCGATGTCGGTGCCAATTGTAAGGCTATTGATTCCTTTATCCGTTGGTATTGAAATAACGTCTTTGTGATTTTTATTATCTATATTTGAATTTATTTTAAGCAGAAGGTCTCCGCCGACATCGTCGGTTATGCTGTCAAGGGCTGCCTGGATTGAGGAAACCTTGCTGTCTTCTACAACTATAGTTTTCGCATACTCGCTGTCATCGGAAAATAAACTGATTTCACTATCACGTTTTTTATTTTTATCGTTTTTGTCCACTGTGTTTGAAAGCTCATTATCAGATGAATTTAATTCATCATCAAAACTTTCGTTATTCTCCCCGGATAATTCTGGGCTTTCCGGCTGTTCATCGGGCAGTTCGGCCTCATCGTTCTGTTCCGGTTCATCATCCGTATCACGTGCGGAGTATAACGGGCAGCCTTCAAGGTGAATCTCCGCCATACAATCGCTGTCCATAGTGCACATTATTTCCTGAACTTCGTTTTCGTCTGCAAGCACAGTAAAAGGTACTGAGCCTAACATCAAACAAAGTGTCAGAAAAACAGATAAAACTTTTTTTCTCATTTTTAAATTTCACTCCCCCTAATTTCTCCATCTGCAATTATATAACTAAAAAAAATTATATTTATAAAAACAGCATCATTGTGCTGTGAAAAAAGTTAAAAATACATAATACATTAAAATGCATAAAAACGGGCTAAGCATGAATATATTACTTAGAAAAAGCACAGGCTATAAATAAAAAAGGGGAGGGATAATATGCCCTCCCTTTTTTAATGGAGACAGTGGGATTCGAACCCATGACCTCTTGAATGCCATTCAAGCGATCTCCCAACTGA
>CAUHBX010000185.1 GCA_959604475.1 uncultured Eubacteriales bacterium | reverse complement strand
CAACGGATGCAGACCGCCGAAACGCAGAAGAGTTTAATAATTAGGAGGTGCTATAATGGCTAGAGATAGAGTTCCAGTTCTTAAAAGATGTAGATCACTTGGTCTTGATCCTATCTATTTAGGAATTGATAAGAAATCAAAGAAAGAAAACAAGAAAGCCGGCAAGAAAATGAGCGAGTACGGCCTTCAGTTAAGAGAAAAACAAAAAGCTAAATTTATATACGGTGTTCTCGAAAAACAGTTTAGAGGATATTTTGCAAGAGCTGAGAAAATGAGAGACGGTATCCCCGGTGAAAACCTTCTTATTTTACTTGAGCTTAGACTTGATAATGTTATGTTCAGACTTGGATACGGCAGAACAAGAAAGGAAGCTAGACAGATTATACGTCACAAACATGTATATGTTAACGGCAAACCTGTAGATATCCCTTCATACTCTGTTAAAGTCGGAGACGTTATTTCAGTTAGAGACAAATATGCCGATATGCAGAGATATAAAGACATTCTTGAGGTTACAGGCACAAGAGTAGTACCTGAATGGTTAAGCGCTGATCACGATAACCTTAAAGGCACAGTAGTTTGCAATCCGACAAGAGCAATGATAGACATTCCTGTTGAAGAAACACTTATTGTCGAGTTGTATTCTAAGTAATGTATATTACCGGACGTATTTTTTATATCTGCAAGGGAGGTTTAAATGAGTGTTTGAATTTGAGAAACCTCGTATAGAAATAGCTGAAATGGCACAGGACGGAACATATGGCCGTTTTGTGGTTGAACCCCTTGAAAGAGGATATGGTACAACACTCGGTAACTCATTGAGAAGAATTTTACTTTCTTCATTACCCGGCTCTGCTGTAAGCAATGTAAAGGTTGACGGTGTTCTTCATGAATTCAGTGTTATTCCCGGTGTTAAGGAAGATGTTACCGAAATTATATTAAATCTAAAGTGTCTCGCAATTAAAAATACAAGTGAAGGAACTGAATCCAAGGTGGCTTACATAGACGTCGAGGGTGAAGGCGAAGTAACGGCTAAGGATATCAAAGCGGACAGCGATATTGAAATCCTTAATCCTGACCTTCATATAGCAACCTTAAGCGGCGGACCTAACAGTAAGCTTTATATGGAAATTACAATCAGTAAAGGCAGAGGATATGTCGGTGCTGATAAAAACAAGAAGGAAGATCAGCCAATAGGAATGCTTCCTGTTGACAGTATCTTTACTCCTGTTACAAGAGTTAACTTCCTTGTTGAAAATACACGTGTCGGACAGATTACCGACTATGATAAACTGACACTTGAAGTTTGGACAAACGGAACGATTGCTCCCGATGATGCTGTCAGCTATGGAGCAAAGCTTCTCAATGAGCATCTTGCACTTTTCATTGACCTCTCGGACAATGCGAAGAACACGGAAATCCTTGTTGAGAAGGAAGAAGGAAAGAAGGAAAAAGTGCTTGAAATGAGCATTGAAGAACTTGACCTTTCTGTTCGTTCTTACAACTGTCTTAAACGTGCCGGAATCAATACTGTGGAAGACTTGGCCTGCAAGACTGAAGAGGAAATGATGAAGGTACGAAACCTCGGCAAAAAGTCTCTTGAGGAAGTTTTAAATAAACTTGCTGAATTGGGACTTGCGTTAAGACCGAGTGATGATTAATTATTATTGACGTAAAGCTGCAGAGAGCTGTAAGACCGATGAGCCAGCTCTCTGGGGTAAGTTTTACGGTATTTACAAGGAGGATTTGTAATGACAGGTTCAGGAAACAGAAAACTCGGACGCACAAGCAGCCAGAGAAAGGCTCTTTTAAGAAATCAGGTAACTAACCTTTTATACCACGGTAAAATTAAGACAACTGAAACAAGGGCTAAAGAAGTCAGAAGAATAGCTGAAAAGCTTATCACACTTGCAGTTAAAGAGAAGGATAACTTTGAGGAAGTTGAAGTAACAGCAAAAGTTCCCAAAAAGGACGCTTCCGGCAAAAGAGTTAAGGAAGTAGTAGACGGAAAGAAAGTTACTGTTTATGAAGAAGTTAAGAAGACAATCAAAAAGGATAAACCTTCAAGACTTAATGCAAGAAGAAAGATATTAAGCGTTCTCTATCCTGTAACTGAGGTTCCTGCTGACGGAAAGAAAGTTAGAAAGAACACAGTAAAGGTAGACATGTGTGCTAAAATGTTCGACGAGATTGCTCCTAAATATACAGACCGCAAGGGTGGATATACTCGTATAATTAAACTTGGCAACCGTAAGGGTGACGGTGCTCCCGAAGTAATTATCGAGCTTGTTTAAGAATCAAAGGGGATTAAGTTTTGCTTAATCCCCGTTTTTCGTATTATTTGGCTTAACGGCGTTATCTAATTCAGCAGATTACGGCGTTAAACCCGATAACAATACAAAAGACGGTGATATTATGAAAATGGTTAAAGCAGAAAATGTAAGCTATGAATATACTAAAGTCGTTGAAGTAAAAGGCGAAAATACTGAGCGTAAGCTCATGGCTTTGGAAAACATCAGCTTAGATATAGAAAAAGGCGACTTTATAGCTGTATTAGGGCATAACGGCTCTGGAAAATCCACATTTGCAAAGCATTTAAATGCCTTGCTTACCCCTTCGGAAGGAACAATATGGGTCGACGGAATGGATACGAAAAATGATGAGCTTGTTTGGAATATAAGGCAAAACACAGGTATGGTATTCCAAAACCCGGATAACCAGCTTGTTGCAACTGTTGTGGAGGAGGATATTGCTTTTGGACCGGAAAATCTGGGAGTTGAGCCCGCTGAAATAAGGCAAAGAGTTGATGAGGCTCTGCAAATGGTTGGTATGGACGGATACCAAAAAAATACTCCGTCCAAACTTTCAGGAGGTCAAAAGCAGCGTATAGCAATAGCCGGCATTTTGGCAATGAGACCTCAATGCATTGTTCTGGATGAGCCTACAGCAATGCTTGACCCTATCGGAAGACGGGATGTCATGGATACCATCCACAGGCTTAATAAGGAAAATGGAATAACTATAATTCTTATAACTCACTATATGGATGAGGCAGTGTCAGCTGATAAAGTTTATGTTATAGATGATGGCAAAATTGTTATGCAGGGGATACCAAGAGAGATATTTTCACAGGTGGATATGATGAAGGCCTATGGCCTTGATGTCCCGCAGGTAACAGAAACAGCTTATAACCTAAGAAAACTTGGTATTGATATACCAAGTGATATACTCACGGTAGATGAAATGGTAGGTGCTATATGTCAATTAAAATCAACCATTTAACATATGTATATGGAGAAGAGTCAGTATTTGAAAAGAAAGCACTTGACGATATAAATCTTGAAATTAATGACGGAGAGTTTATAGGACTAATCGGGCATACAGGTTCAGGAAAATCTACGCTTATACAGCATTTAAATGCACTGCTTAAGCCTACAAGCGGAGAAGTTCTTCTCAATGGAGAAAATATTTATGCTGATAAAAGCAAGCTTAAATCAATAAGGCAAAGAGTAGGACTTGTATTCCAGTATCCGGAACATCAGCTTTTTGAGATGACAGTATATAAGGATGTAGCCTATGGGCCGGGAAACCTCGGACTGCCGGAGGAAGAAATAGATAAAAGGGTTCGGGGTGCCTTTGAGACAGTTGGCCTTGGGGAGGAAATTTATGATAAATCCCCCTTTGAGCTTTCAGGAGGCCAGAAAAGACGTGCGGCTATTGCTGGAGTTCTGGCAATGGAACCTGAGGTGCTTATATTGGACGAGCCAACAGCGGGGCTTGACCCTAAAGGCAGGGATGAGATACTGGATGCTATAAGAATTATGCATGAGAAGCGTAAAATAACAGTTATTCTTGTATCGCACAGTATGGAGGACGTGGCTAAGCTTGTAGATAGGATTGTTGTATTATCAGAAGGAAAGGTAGCGCTTACGGGAACTCCGA
>CAUHBX010000184.1 GCA_959604475.1 uncultured Eubacteriales bacterium | reverse complement strand
CTGTCCGCCGGAAAGGTTATTGGGCAGACTGTTCAGCTTTGTTTCAAGCCCAAGCGTCGTAACGATTTCATTTATATACTTTTCGTCCGGGGACTCACCGTCCAGCTGTACTGGAAGGACTATATTTTCGTAAACATTAAGTACGGGAACCAGATTATAATTTTGAAAAACAAAGCCTATTTTTCTTCTTCTGAAAATTGTAAGTGCCTCATCCTTCATTGTGTAAAGCTGACTGCCGTCTACGCTAACGCTTCCGCTTGTGGGGCGGTCAAGCCCTCCCAGCATATGAAGCAGAGTGGACTTGCCGCTTCCGCTTGTACCGACAATGGCTGTAAATTCACCTTGATTAATTTTAAGATTAACTCCGTCGAGCGCTTTTACCATATTTTCACCGCTGCCGTAATATTTTTTTAAATCCTTGGTTTCAAGTATATACATAATCACATCTCCTTTAGGGTAATTGCTTTTATATTCATATTTTAAACAATAAATCTTTCGAGAAGCTTTCTCAAATCTAACAGAATTGAAAGAATTGACTTCGTACAGAATATCGAAGCTTGACGAAAGTTGCGAACTTAAAAAATGCACCGGCGACATCAAATGACAATTTTTTCAACTGTCGGGTGTTATATTTTAACCAACGTAACAGTGTATGCAAAGGGAGGAAAAAATATGCAGACTGATTTAGAACCAAACGGTATAAGCACAGCCTTTCCGACCAACGTCAGACAAATGGGAGCTGTCGATGACGGATTGAGAATATATATGGAGGACTATGTTCATACATACCTTTATCAATATGCTAGAAGCAGTGCGACGGGTGAGAAGCTTGCGGTATTGATGGGGAAAACAATTGTCATCGACGGGCAGAAAACCGTTTTCATCAGCGGCGTTGTTCAGGCAAAGTTCACCGAAAAGCTCAAGGGAATGGAGACTATAACTAGTCAGAGCTGGAAGTACATAAGTGAGGAAATAGAAAAATATTTCACCGATTTAACGATAGTCGGCTGGATGCATTCACGGCCATCCTTTGGGGCTTTTGTTACATCAAGAGACGAGGCTTATCACAAGAAGGTGTTTAATGGTGATAGCCAGCTGTTTTTTGTGGTGGACCCGGTGGACAGGATGGACAGGTTCTATGTGCTTAACGAGGCGGGCTCAGCGCTCAGGCCTGTAAAGGGCTATTTTGTATACTATGAAAAAAATGTTCAGATGCAGGAGTATATGCTGGCAAACAGCCTTATTCAGCCAAAGAATACCGATGAGGATATCGAAGAAGAAGGAATTATTAATGAGCACTTGGACGCGGCAGGCAAAATACGCGCGGTGCTCAACAGCAAACAGGTTGAAAAGGTAAAGCGTGTCAAACACAAATATGCGGCCTTTACATGTGTAAGCGCCGTTCTTTGCATGATATGTGTATTTATGAGCCTAAGCCTGGCAAACAGTGTTTCACGTCTTAATAAGCTGGAAACCGAGGTGGTGAGCGTGAAGCAGACTGTTCAGGAGCAAAAAGAGGAAACAAAGGCCCTCGCTGAAGACGTATCCAACTACAGCCCTGTCATTACCGTTATGGCGGCGGAAAATTCAAATAAAAATGAGATTAAAGAGGAGGAGAAAAAAACTTATACAATAAAAGAGGGTGATACTTTAGCAGGTATTTGCAGACTTTTTTATGGTGATGACAGCAAGCTTGAGGAGTTAATAGCTATTAACAATATCAGTAACCCCGATGTAATCTATTATGGCAATGAGATAATACTTCCCTGAATAAAAAAACAGACCGCGGTTTGCGGTCTGTTTTTATTTATTTTGTAAGCTGCTCCATTTTGTTAAGCAACCCTTTAAATACTTCCATCGCATCTTCAACGGGTTTTTTAGATGTCATATCAACTCCGGCTCCCTTTAACAGGTCAATTGAATACTCAGAGCAGCCTTTGCTGAGGAAATCCAGGTATTTGTCCACGGCCTTTTGCCCGTCATTCAGTATTGCTTTGGAAAGTGCAATAGCTGCACTGTATCCGGTAGCATACTGATAAACATAGTATGCATTATAAAAATGTGGTATTCTGGCCCACTCAATATCAATATAGTCGTCTATAACTATATCGTTTCCAAAATAAAGCCTATTAAGGTCATGATATAAAGAAGATAAATTCTCACAGGTAAGAGGTGTGCCGGATGCAGACATTTCATGGGCTTTTTTCTCAAATTCAGCAAACATTGTCTGGCGGAATAACGTACCTCTGAACTGCTCCATGAAGTAATTAATAAGATAAAGCTGCCTTGTAGGATTTTTTTCGGTTTTAAGCAGATATTCCATCAACAAGGCCTCATTGCAGGTAGACGCTACCTCAGCTACAAATATTTTATGGCCGGAGTAAACGAAGGGCTGTTTTTTCCATGTAAAATAGCTGTGAAGTGCATGCCCCATCTCATGCGCAACCGTGAACATACTGTTTACGGTATCATTGTGATTTAGAAGAACATACGGATGCCCCCCAAATGCTCCCCACGAATATGCTCCGCTCCGTTTGCCTTTATTTTCATAAACGTCTATCCATCCGCCGTCAAAGCCTTCCTGAAGAGCTGCCGTGTATTCACTGCCCATTACTGACAATGCATCTTTTACAGATTTCTTTGCTTCTTCATAGGTTATTTTCCAGTCTGCATCCTTAACAAGCGGTGCGTATAGGTCATACATATGAAGCTCGTCAACACCAAGCAGCTTTTTGCGAAGAGCCACATATCTGTGCATAAGCGGAAGCGACTCATGTACAGCGTCAATTAAATTTCCGTATACATCAACGGGAATATTATCATCCTTAAGGGCCATTTCAAGGGCTGAGGAATATTTTCTTACATCAGCGTAGAAAATATCCTTTTTAACAGATGCGTTATATGTTGCAGCTAAAGTGTTTTTCTGTTTGAGATAGGTTTCATATAGAGAGTCAAATGCAGCTTTCCTCAAAACCCTGTCTTCGCTTTCCAAATATGAGACATAAGTTCCGTGAGAGAGGCTGTGCTCATTACCAGTGCCGTCCTTAATATTGGGAAACTCCATATCGGCATCGTTAATCATTGTAAATATAGTTTGGGACGCCGATGAAATTTCGTCGGCAGAGGCAAGCAGCTTTTCTTCAGCCTCGGAAAGGGTATGAGCCCTCTGTCGGAGTACACCGTCAAGATAATGCTTGTAAATTTTAAGCTCAGGGCAGTCTGCATAAAATTTTTGGACTGTTTCATCTGTAAGCTCTGATATTTTTGGACCGAAATACGAAGTCTGAGACATTATGGCCACAGCCAGTGTATCGGCTTTTCCAGACATTGATTGATAATGTGAATTGGTGCTGTCCTCGTGGAATTTCATATAAGCATAAACATAAAGCCTGTCTAGCTCCTCATATAGCTCATTATAGAAATTTAGAGCGGCATATAAGTCTTTTCCGCTGTTAGTAATCGTATTTTTGAAGCTTTCGATTAGGGGAGCCTTATCCAGCAGCTCTTTATAGTTTCTTTCCCATATTTCGTCGTTGGCGAACAGGTCATCTGTATGCCAGGTATAGTTTTTGTCTGCTTCGTTTCTTAAAGGAATTTTATTTTCTGTCATTTAAATCACCTCGTTTGCAGTATACCACAGACGGTAAAAGGTGTATACATAGTAAATCACCTATAATATATAAATCAAATTTTGTTTTCCTAATTACGCTTACTTTTACCCAATTACGCCAAACTGAAGGGCGGCGGGCATAGGCATATTTATGGGTATAGTCATGCTGGATGTTTTTGTATGGCGGAAGCGAAGCCTGTCGGATAAAAATGTTGCCTTGATTTGCTTTTAAGTGTATTATATATATAACGGATATATATGGTATAAAAGGAGGCTTCGGACATGAAGCAGGCAGATAAGCTAAAAATATTAATAGTATCATCGGAAGCTGCT
>CAUHBX010000183.1 GCA_959604475.1 uncultured Eubacteriales bacterium | reverse complement strand
CGCCCTTTTGAGCACTTTCCCAATATTTTTTTAAAGTCTCAAGCGGAAGAAGATAAAATTCCTCCTCTGTCGTAAAATTGACCAAGAGAAAGCTTACTCCTCCCTGTCTGCTGAAATCCTCCATAAATCTAATCTGATGCTCATGTATATTTTGCAGAGGAAGCCTTCTTTGAGCTGCCTCCTTTGCATCAAAGCATATTGGTATACCCTGTACAGCTCCTATGTAATCGACTGTGCTTTGCTTATCAAAATATGCAAGCGTTATTGTGCTTGTTTCTTTGTTCATTTCAACAGGCGTTATAGGCGTTGGTATTTTTTGTATTACGGCAATGCCATGCTGTCTGTAGTATTCATTCGTAAAATTTATACTATCCTCAAGAACGCTCCCCCGAAGCCCTCTTGTATGCCATGCTCCCATTTATATCACTCCCATAATGAGTATATCAGAAAAATTGAGAGCCTCAAAGGATTTTTATACTATTCACCTGATTGAAATCCCATATCATCCGTTCCGTTAACTATTTCATTCAGCTGGCTGACTGTTACAAATTTGACCCCCATGCCCTCTATATCTGCCTCTGCCCTTTTTATTGCCTCTGCAGTCGTCTTTCCTCCCGCCGGGCCCACATGGCCTATAGCTATTGCATATCCCTTTTCCTTAGCGACATCCGCCGCTTTTTTCAGTTGATTTACAACAACATCTATATTATCGGGACTGTCTATAAATACAGTTCGCTCAAGATATGATACATTATTTTTTTCTGCCACAGCCTTTCCCTTTGAATTTCCTGTTGTGAGGCTGTCAACAAATATCATATCCCTTTGGGCCACTACCTCCATTACAGCGCTTAGCTTTTCCTCGCTCTCCATTATAGCCGAGCCCATATGATTGTTTACACCAACCGCAATATCTACTGCGTCAAAGGCATCGTTTACTACCTCTTTAATCTGTTCTGAGCTCATATCCATAAATATCCCCTTGTCTCCTACCCAGCTTTTTTTACCGGTTTTGGATTCCATAGGCAGATGGATAATAGCCTCTTTTCCGGCCTCTGTAACTTTTTTACAGTTTTCTGCAGTACATTCAGAAAAAGGCATTATAGCTGCAGTAAACGGCACGTCGATTGTAAGCATATCATCGGTACCGGCTCCATCGTATCCGAAATCATCTATAATGACAGCCAGATAACCCTTTTTTTCTTCTTTCACTGCAGTAGCAGCAAAAACCCCTCCTATTGCCGAAGCTGAAACCACTATGGTCAGTATATAGGCAAACACCTTATTCCTCATATTTTAATTCCCACCGATTACAACGTATTCACATATGATTATATTATAACAGAAGTCTAATTATTACTATTGAAACGCTTCCTGCTCAGTATTGACCGTGGTTATAAATCATGCTATGATTACTGCGTAAAAAGCAGTATACAATATACTGAAAGGATGCTTTCCAATGAAGATTATAATTGTAGGCGGAGGCAAGGTTGGCCAAGCCACCGCCAAACATCTTTCAAGCGAGGGACATGACATCGTTCTTGTAGATAAAAACTATGAGCGTATTCATCATCTAAGCGATAAATTAGATGTAATGTGTATAAAAGGAAACGGTCTCAGAACCAGCGTTCTGCTTGCTGCCGGCGTAGAAGACGCTGACCTTATTATAACCGCAACCCCATCAGACGAAATAAATATGCTGTGCTGCCTGACTGCCAAAAGACTTGGGGCAAAGCATACAATAGCCAGAATAAGGGACCCCGAATATTCCGAAGAGCTCTCTACTCTCAGAAAAGAAATGGGGCTTGATATGGTAATAAATCCGGAGGAAGAGGCCGCTGCCGAAATAGCCAGAGTACTTAGGTTTCCCACCGCTATCAATGTTGAAACGTTTGTAGACGGAAAAGTTGAGATGGTGTCCTTCCGTATAAAAGAGGACGGCATATTAAACGGACAGAGTATATCTGCAATAATGTCAAAGATAAAGCTTGCCCTTATTTTCTGCGCTGTAGTTCATAACGGAGAGGTAATAATCCCTGACGGCAATTACATAGCACGTACTGACGACTTGTTTTATGTAATAGGAGAGCCGGCAGAAATCTATAATTTTTTTAAACAGATAAAAAGAGGAACAAGCAGTTCAAAGTCCGCATTTGTAGTCGGCGGTGGAAGAATAGCGTATTACCTGTGCAAATTCCTTACGGGTGTCGGGATAAGCGTAAAGCTTTTAGAAATAAACAGGGAAAAATGTTATGAGCTTAACGAGCTTCTTCCTGAATGTGTAATTATAAACGGCGACGGAAGCGACTATGAGCTTTTAGACGAAGAAGATATGGCCTCTTTCTCCTCTGCCGTTACAATCACGGGCAGAGACGAGGAAAACCTCCTTATTGCTCTGCACGCCTCCAAAAGAGGCGTCCCCAAGGTTGTCGCAAAAATCAACCGAGCAGGCTATGATGAAATTATAGAAAGCTTTGGAATAGACAGTATCATCAGTCCTAAAAATATAACTGCAGTACAGATTATCCGTTTTGTAAGGGCGCTTAACAATTCCATAGGACATGCCAATATTGAGACACTGTATCATATAGTTGACGGTAAAGCCGAGGCATTGGAGTTTTTGGCAGACAGCTCAACAAATAATCTCGGAATACCCTTTAAGGATATACAGTTCAAGAAGAATTTTATAGTAGCAGCTATCGAAAGGAACGGCAAGGTTATAATACCTTCAGGAAACGACTGCATTCTTAACGGCGACAGCCTGGTAATGGTATGCAGCAATTCAAAGGTTACTGACCTTAATGACGTATTTGAAAACGGAGGTCGTTAAGCTTGAATTATTTACTTATTTTTAAACTTATGGGCTTCGTTCTTAAAACGGAGGCGGTCTTAATGCTGCTGCCTGTTATAATATCAGTGCTATACCAAAGCGGAGACGCAATGTATTTTTTATATACGGCAATCCCGCTTTTTATAATAGGGCACTGCCTGTCAAATATAAAGCCTAAAAAGACAAATTTTCGTTCAAGGGAAGGCTTTGTTACAGTGTCCCTATCATGGATAATGCTTTCAATATTTGGGGCTCTTCCATTTTATTTGAGCGGATATTTCGAAACGTTTATTGACTGCTTCTTTGAAACGGTATCAGGCTTTACCACGACAGGGTCTACAATTTTAAAAAATGTAGAAATTGTTTCAAACGGACTGTTATTTTGGCGAAGCTTTACACATTGGATAGGCGGCATGGGGGTTTTGGTATTTGTATTGGCCATGATGCCCAATATGAACGGCTCAACCGTACAGCTGCTGAGGGCTGAAAGCCCAGGCCCTGCTCCCGGAAAATTTGTACCAAAAATCAGGGAAACCGCCAAACTTCTTTACAAGATATATTTTTGCCTTACGGTCATACAAATTGTTCTTCTTCTGATAAGCGGCCTTCCTTTATATGATTCACTCATTACGGCTATGGGCTCCGCAGGAACGGGCGGCTTCTCAAACCTTAATCTCAGTATAGGCGGATATAACAATGTTGCTGCAGAGGTAATCACAACAGTATTTATGCTCCTTTTCGGAGTCAATTTCAATATGTATTATTATATGATGAGCAGGCAGCTTGGCCTTGTAAAATCAAATGAGGAGCTTAAGCTTTATTTCATTATCGCAATTATGTCAATGCTGCTGATAGCGGGAAATATTATGCCGCTGTATGGCGACAGCTTTATTACCTCTCTGAGATATTCGTCATTCCAGGTTTCAAGTATTATGACAACAACAGGATACTCCACAGTTGACTTCCATTTATGGCCCATGTTCAGTAAAATAATACTGCTTACATTAATGGTTATAGGCGCATCAGCAGGCTCAACGGGCGGCGGAATTAAGGTTGCCAGGCTTCTTATAATTTTTAAAGCTGCACGAAGAGAAATAGGAATGATAATTCATCCAA
>CAUHBX010000182.1 GCA_959604475.1 uncultured Eubacteriales bacterium | reverse complement strand
AAAAACCGACTGTTCTTTCCCTTTTCTTATAGGATTTTATATAATCTTCCTGTTTTGCCGAGACGCTATACATGTACGTCCAGCTCCTTCCATATGGTATTAAAATATTCGCGGAATTCTGGGGCACTCCTTTTTTTCATGGGCGTGCTTTCCTCACAGGTGAGATTGATTGTGTGTATGGATTTAATACGCGCCGGACGCGCCGACATCACTATAACACGGTCGCTCATGGAAACTGCTTCTGAAATATCGTGTGTGACAAGAATTGCAGTTATTCCTTCATTTTTAATAATTGAGCCTATCTCGTCAGAAAGAAAAAGCCTTGTCTGATAGTCAAGGGCAGAAAACGGCTCATCAAGCAGAAGCAGTTCAGGACGTACGGCTAAGGTACGTATCAGGGCTGCACGCTGGCGCATTCCGCCGGACAGCTCTGACGGATGCCTGTTTTCAAAGCCGGATAAGCCGTATTTGTTAAAAAGACCTTTTACATACTGCTTAGCATCATCAGTCAGCTGATTTTGAATTGTAAGTCCAAGACAGGCATTATCAAATATGGTAAGCCATTCAAAAAGATGGTCTTTTTGCAGCATATAGCCGGCTTTTCGGTCCGTATCTATATTCAGCTCTCCGCTTTCTGGAGCAAGTAGTCCGCATATGATTGACAAAAGGGTTGATTTACCGCAGCATATGTAAATACAAATTTAAACATTGTTTTTTTAAGAAATTATGTTATAATGTCATAGTAAGTTAGTAGTAGATTGAATTTGTTAGGAGATGTTATAAATGGGCTGTTCACATGATTGTTCTTCATGTTCATCTGACTGTTCAACAAAGGATGAAAAAAGCATGATAAAACCATTGAACGAAAAAAGCAGTGTTAAAAAAGTAATCGGCGTTGTCAGCGGAAAGGGCGGTGTAGGAAAGTCTCTGGTTACCGCAATGCTCGCCGTGAATATGGCAAACAGGGGATATCATGCGGCTATTTTGGATGCCGATATAACAGGACCTTCAATACCAAGGGCGTTTGGTATAGAGGGCAGGGTTGAGGCAACGGAGGATGGTGTTATTCCTGCCAGAACAGTTAAGGGAATTGATATTATGTCAACAAACCTTATACTTGAAAACAGCTCTGACCCTGTTGTATGGAGGGGGCCTGTAATAGCAGGGGCTGTAGAGCAGTTTTGGACAGAGTGTCTTTGGGAAGATGTCGACTATATGTTTGTTGATATGCCTCCGGGAACGGGAGATGTACCTCTTACGGTATTCCAGTCTCTACCTGTTGATGGAATTATTATTGTCACATCGCCGCAGGACCTTGTCACTATGATTGTGGGTAAGGCAGTAAAGATGGCGCATCTTATGAACATTCCGATACTCGCTCTTGTCGAGAATATGTCATACTTTAAGTGCCCTGACTGCGGAAGGGAATATGAGATTTTCGGCAAAAGCCATGCAGCTTCAGCGGCTATGGAGTTTGAAATCCCAAACTATGCAAGACTTCCCATTGACCCTAACTTCGCAGCCTGCGTTGATAAGGGAGAAATGGAATTTCTTGATGTAACTCCGCTGGATAAAGTGGCGGAAGTGCTGGAAAAAATTTAATTAGTTTAAATAAAAAAGGGGCTGTTTACAGTCCCTTTTTTGCGTTATTTTATTTAAATGCACTAACATGGAGGAACATCACAGAGTATTAATTTGTTGTCTATGCGAGGGGGACAACCTCAGTGTACACCTTAGACACCCAACGGCGCGCATATCCTGCATTCATACTCATCTAATAATCGCACAACAAGTTGATGTAAAATCAAGGTATTGAAAATATTTGATGTATACTTGATAAGGAGGTGATTTTATGGAACCCGTAATGAAAAAATTATATTTAGGAACCATATCCGCAGATGAAAGTATAGTTTCAAAAGATAAAATATACAAAGAAAAAGAAAAATTAAAGCAGCAGTCCATAGCCAGATTTTTAATTGGACTTACAGACGAAAAGAAAAAAGAATTTGATAAGGTGGAGGAGAGCATATTCAACTGTATGCCATGCGAGATTGAGGAGGCTTTTGCTTATGGCATGACACTTGGAATTAAATTAATGATAGAGGCGCATTCAACAGATTTTTAAAACAAAATGGGGAGCAGAGCTCCCCATTTTGTTGTATTTATATATGCCGCGCATTACCGCACCCCGAAGGCCCGACAATGCTGATAAATTCTCCTTTTTCAACCGTAAAAGACAGGTCCTTGAGCGCCTCGGTCTCGCCGTCAAGACTGTGGTAATTAAAGCATAGGTTCTTTGCTTCAACTGTCGGCTTCAATTTAACCCCTCCGATTTTTTAGTTTCTATATTATATTTACAATGGGGACAAATGGTTACAGTCCGCTTAAATCAAATATTGGTGTATATTCGCTTGTGGCTGATGATTTTTCCTGCATATACCCGTTTTTAAGTCCTATATCGAAGAAATGCTCTATTACCCTTGTATATTCCAAGGACATCAGCCTCCGGCTTATTTCTTTATATTCATTGGCTTTATAAACAGGAATATACTGGTTTAACAGTGATACATAGGCATTTTTACCTATGTTATCTCTTATCCAGTCCAATATTTTATAAGAGTCCTCCCGGTGTGACGGCAGAACCATGTGGCGGATTACTACCCCCTTCTTTAATATGCCGTTTTCATCAAATGTGTTACCTCCGGCCTGACGGCACATTTCAATTACGGCTTCGGAAGCATAGCTGAAATAGTCCGCCGCATTGGAATATTTTGCTGAAAGTTCGGAAGAAAAATATTTAATATCAGGAAGGTATATATCAACTATGCCCTCAAGCATCTTAAGGATTTCAACCTTTTCATATCCGCTTGAATTGTATACTATGGGTATTTTAAGACCGTTGCTTTTAGCTTTTTTAACCGCGCTTATTATTGAAGGAATAAAATGCACACCGGTAACTAAATTTATATTATGGACGCCCCTGGCCTGCTCCTCAAGCATTATCTCGGACAGGCGGCCGATGGATATGGCTTTGCCGTTGTTTTGGGAGCTTATATTATAATTCTGGCAGAATACACAGCGAAGGTTACATCCTGTAAAAAATATTGTCCCGGAGCCGTTTGTACCGCTTATGGGAGGTTCTTCCCACATATGGACTGAAGCAAGGGATGCTGTAATTTCATAAGACATTTTGCAGTAGCCGGTTTGTCCGGCTTCACGGTTGACATTGCAGTTTCTTGGACACAGGGTACAGCTTTCATATAAGTTCATTTTAATACACCTCATATGAAGTATAACAGATTTTTGTTTTTAAATCACAAAAAACTTCCTGTATACGAAAAAGAGTTTATATTGTATAATTACGTCGTAAGATACGAAAGGGGAGAGGTTTATATGATAAAGACAAGAGAAGTCAGTGAAATAAAAACTGAAACCGACGTTATCATTTGCGACGCATGCGGCAAGGAAATCCGCAGAAATAAATTTAACGAGTTTGAGGAGTTTTACCATATAGATAAAAAATGGGGATACCATTCAAATAAGGACGGACAGCACGACTGCTATGATATCTGTGAAGATTGCTACGATAAAATGCTGAGGTCAATAGGATTGAAATAAAAGTTAAGGAGCCATATGTATGGCTCCTTTTATATTTACTGGTTTGCGTATTTTTCAGCAAGGGCTGAACAGTATGCAATCATTTCCATACAGTTTTTCTTTCTTTCTTTTCCTGCGAAATCACCATACGGGTCGGAAAGCTCGCTGCAAATAAGTGTGCCGTACTGCTCCTTCATTTCATTTACCATACCGCCGAATACCGGGTATACTTCACCCTGAAGCTGTTTAATACGGTCCTTCATTTCTTCCTTTTCAAAGGGGTCACGGCCTTTGGTCATGCCAAGGGCAAGAACAGCTCCTGTAATTGCTCCGCAGGTGTTTTTAGTATGTCCCATCCC
>CAUHBX010000181.1 GCA_959604475.1 uncultured Eubacteriales bacterium | reverse complement strand
ACTCTTGGATGTGTACTCTGCGGTATTATAGGCTCAATTACGATATATCGTTTTTTCCTGAAACATCGGAGCTCCGCTTATATATTTGAAATACTGAATGGGCTGAAATCTGCTTCATTGGGGTTGATTATTTCAGCAGCTGCCACAATTATATTAATTGCCCTTTATGGAACAAGTTCATTCAGCCTCAGCAGCGTATATGCTATGCTGGATTGGACTGCTTTAATTATATTACTTGTTGCGTTACTAATAATAAGGAGATTGAAAATAAACCCCATTATAATCATGCTGATAAGCGGTATAGCGGGAATAATTTTTTATATATAGTTCCTATTTTTCATTTTTTGTTCGTTAGGCTGTAGCTCATGTCTATCAGTCCATAAATATCAATAATGGGAACTGTTCCATCCAGCAGTACAGAGAGCCAATACTTTTTATTCATATGGTAACCCGGCAGATAACCACTGCTGCCGGTTAAGCCATCTATCAGCATTGGTTCGCACTTTACATCAAGTATCTCCAGTTCCTGACTGCACATGAGTCCCAATTTATTTCCTTCTACTTTAAGCATTAGAGCAAACCATTTTTTGTCTTTGCTATGGCGGAAAACGGCGTCATAAGGATATTTTGCCCATAGAAACTCCGGCTCGGCGCCATAAGTTTCCTCTATATATCTTAAAACTAATTCTGCATTCTTACTGTTAAATACCATCGTTTTATTCTCCTGACTGCTAATGGTCCCAATCCTGCTGTTTTGTATATAAAGTGTAATTGTTCTCCCTGCCCTTGTCAATCTCTATACCGCAAATGAGTAAACTGGTTTAAGACTATACTAAAGCACTTCATTTCACACTTCTCTTTTCGGCACTGACATAAAATACTACGCTGATACTTTGTTATGCGGCCTAGAAAAATTAAAAATCATCTGAATAAAAAACCGGACTATGAAAAACGCTGAATTCCATGTATAATTGTGTTGTAGCAAAAAAGGGGGTATTGTGTTTTGTACGACAAATTGCTTAATTTTACTTATAGGATGGAACAAAATCGACTTTTCGCATCCATTAAAAAAGGGCTTTTAATGCTGATACCGGTTCTTGTGACAGGCTCTGTTGCACTTATGTTTAAAAGTCTTCCAAATGTTGAGCATATTGCGTCCGGGGTTTTGCTTAAGCTATTAAATCTCATCTATGATGCAACCTTCGGTATGATGGCCGTTTACCTTTGCTGCAGCATCAGTTATTCTTATGCCGCTACTTTTGAAAGCGGTGATGAAACATTTTCCCTAATGGCCATGATTGCTTCGCTAGGTTCATTTCTAGCCTCTTTTGGAGAACCCAGCGGTACGTTTCAATTTATAAACTTCGGCGCAGTTGGTGTTTTCACTGCGATTTTTTGCTCTGTTTTGGCTACTACGCTGTTTTATTTTTTTGTCCGGCATTTGCCTCTTATATTCCGCTCATATGCAGCCGGCGTTGACCGCCAGTTTCGTGTGGCGGTATCCATGATTGTGCCGCTGTTTTTATGTGTTCTTGTATTTTCCCTTATGAGCTGGGCAATCCAGGCTTTTACAGGTAAACAGAACATGAATCTTCTGCTCAGTGATATTGTCATTCAATTGTTTCAAAATCTGCCGGAAGAGCTTGTCAGTGGACTTTTATTTGTAACATTGCTGGATGGGCTGTGGTTTTTTGGTATGCATGGCGGTAATGTCATGGAACAAGTGGCACAGTCATATTTTGTACCGGCAAATACAGACCCATCAGTTATTGTCAGCAAGAGCTTTCTTGATAACTTTGCTCTGATTGGCGGATGCGGCACCACGTTTTGTTTGTTATTGGCGCTTATATTGTTTTCTAAAAATGCTAACAACCGGAAGCTTGCCTGGTCGGCTGCTCCTTTTGCTATTTTTAATATGAACGAGTTGATTGTATTTGGTCTTCCGGTTATTTTAAATCCCATGATGCTGATTCCGTTTCTTCTGACACCGGCCGTATGTCTCATCATTTCTTATGCTGCGACAAAAATCGGATTTTTGCCAGTTGTGACAACGACCGTCACATGGACAACGCCGGTTCTTTTCAGCGGATACGCAGCGACAAAATCCTTTCATGGCGTTTTGGTGCAGCTCATATCTCTGACCGCAGGAGTTTTTCTTTATATGCCTTTCATTCGTCTTTCAGAGCGTATGCAGGAGGCTCATGAGAAAATGCTGCTTGACGACCTTGCCGATTTTTTTTGGAAGGGGTCATCGGATGGATATATTGGGCGCTCCGACCACATTGGTGTTATAGCTAAAGCTGTAACCTCTCAGCTAAGGGAAGATGTCAGCCAAGGGAAAATTCCTATTTATTTTCAGCCACAGGTAAATAGTCTGGGGAAAATAATCGGTGCAGAAGCCCTTCTCCGCTGGCAATACCACGGATATAATGTTCCGCCCCCCATTACAGTTGCTTTGGCACAAGAGGATGGAATATTTGACGAAATGACTACTGTCATTCTAAAGCTTGCCGGCGACGCTGCGGTAGAGTTTCTGAAAAATGCAGATAGTGATTTTGTTGATTCGGTTAATATAACAGCTCGGCAGCTAAATAATGCAGCCTTTGTAAGCTCCGTTATAGGAATGGTAGAGCAAAAAAATATACAAGGCAATTTTTGTCTTGAGATTACGGAAGAGGATGCTATCGAACAATACAGCCTGATTGAAGAAAATTTGGGCAGGCTTAGGAAATCCGGCATAAGCACAGCAATTGACGACTTCAGTATGGGGCATACCAGCCTAAAATATTTGCAGCACAATGACTTTAAGTTTGTAAAGCTTGATGGTTCCCTGGTACGCAAGCTTCATGACAATCAACGCTGTCAGGACATCGTCCGGTCTATCATCACATTAGGAGATGACCTTCATTTTTCCGTTGTAGCTGAGTATGTAGAAAACGAGGAGCTTCAGAAGCTGTTAGAAAGCATTGGATGCCATATCTTTCAGGGATACCTGTACAGCCCCGCCGTTCCTCTGGAAAAATTTCTTGTACTTCTTCGGTGCGGAATTTTCAGTGCAGAGACTTAATGTTAAAATAAAGCCTCCTGAATATCAATTCAGGAGGCTTTTTGTCATCTGTCCATAAATTTTTTAGTTTTTTAGAATGCTTTTAAAGTTTAATAATTATATTATTCGTCCCAGTTATTGTAAACATTTTTTACATCATCATCGTCATCAAGCATGTCAAGCAGCTTATTCATTTTTTTGATATCTTCCTCATTGTTCAAAACAGTATATGTCTGTGGAATCATTGTTACTTCCGCACTTGCCATAGGTATTCCGGCATTTTCAACAGCTTCTCTTACCGCCTCAAAATCGTCCGGAGCTGTTGTTATCTCATAGCTGTCTTCTTCAACACCAAAATCTTCAGCGCCAGCCTCGACAGCAAGCATCATAAGCTCGTCCTCATCCATATCAACTTCTTCCTTATCGATTACGATAAGCCCCTTTTCGTCAAACATAAACGATACGCAGCCTGACGTTCCCATATTGCCGCCGCCCTTTGTAAAAGCATTACGAACATTTGCTGCTGCCCTATTTCTGTTGTCTGTAAGAACCTCTACAATAACAGCAACGCCGTTAGGTCCGTATCCTTCGTAGGTAATTGACTCATAGGTAACGCCGTCACCAGCTCCAGCCGCCTTTTTAATGCTTCTATCGATTGTATCGTTAGGCATATTGTTTGCCTTGGCTTTTGCAATAACCTCACGAAGCTTGCCGTTGTTATTAGGATCAGGGCCGCCTGCCTTTACAGCTACAGCGATTTCGCGGCCTATCATAGTAAAAACCTTACCTTTAGCCGCATCATTTTTCTCTTTTTTATGCTTAATATTAGCAAACTTTGAATGTCCGGACATTAAAGTTACCCCCTAGAAATTTTAAATTACAAAATATTTTATCATTTTTTGTACAGGAGTTCAAGAAAAAATTAATCCTACCGTCAAAA
>CAUHBX010000180.1 GCA_959604475.1 uncultured Eubacteriales bacterium | reverse complement strand
ACTGGTTAATTGCAGCCATTATTCCCTTCTTCATAAGGCATTTAACAATTTCCGCACCTGATTTGCCAATTCTTTCTGCTAATTCCTTAACTGTTATTGTCTCTGGAATTTCCAAAAATCTGATTTCAGGTTCTTCTTTAACAGGCTCAACAACCGGAGGTGGTGCAGGCTTGTTATTTTTCTTGTTATTCTGGTTATTTTTATTCTGATAATTCTTATTTCCCTGATTATTTCTATTGTTAGGATTATACTGATTATTTCTGTTATTCTGTCCGTTTTGATTGTTCTGGCCGCCTCTGTTGTTCTGTCCGTTTTGGTTATTCTGGCCGCCTCTGTTGTTCTGTCCGTTTTGGTTGTTCTGGCTGCCTCTGTTGTTTTGTCCGTTTTGATTGTTCTGGCTACCTCTGTTGTTTTGTGTGCTCTGGTTATTCTGAGCGCTCCTATTGTTCTGTGTGCTCTGGTTGTTCTGAGCGCTCCTGTTGTTTTGTGTGCTCTGGTTATTTCTATTGTTCTGATTATTCCTGTTATTCTGGCTGTTTCTATTGTTCTGTCCGTTTTGGTTACTCTGAACACCTCTGTTATTTGAGCTGTTCTTGTTATTACTGCCGCTTTCAGCAGCCCTCATATTTTGTTTTGGCTGTTCCTGTCTGGAAGGCTGAGGCTTTCTTTCTTGGTTGCCTGTCCTTATGTCCTTTTTAGGTTCTGCTTTCTTATGATTATCTTTTGCCGCATCATTTTTTTGTTCCTGAGCCTTCTCAGAAGCCTTACTTTCCTCATTTTTCACTGGGGCTTTATTTTCTTCTTTATTAGCATCCTTTGTATTTATGAGGTTTTGAACCTTTTTAGCGCATTCCTCATCGACAGATGACATATGGTTATTTACCTCAATGCCGAGCTCTTTTAACCTATCTATAAGTTCCTTGTTGCTTATATTTAACTGTTTAGCTATTTCATATACACGTTTCTTAGCCAAATACTCCACCTCCATACCGATGGGATTTATTCACCGATCATATCAATAATTTTTTTAGCAAATCCGCCGTCTTTTATTGCAATAACAGACCTCTCATTTTTGCCGATCGCTTTTCCCAATTCAAATTTATCACCATAGATAACTACTTTTTTATTATAATAAGCAGCTGAATCCGAAAATTTCTTTTTTGTATTGTCTGATGCGTTGTCCGCAACAATTATCAGTTCAGCACTTCCGTCCTTTACGGCACTTAAAGCTCCGGTTTCACCAGATGCCAGCTTTGAAGCCCTTTGGCAAAGTCCAAGGAATTGAAGCAACTTTTTATCCATTCAGCTGTTCCAGCTCCTCTCTGAGCTTGTCATATACTTCCTGAGGAACAGCCGATTTAAACGAGCGTTCCAGTCCCTTTGATTTTTTAGCCCTTTCCAAACATTCCACATTGGGGCAAATATAAGCCCCTCTTCCAGCTTTCTTACCCGTGGCGTCTACGGAAAACTCGCCTTCATCACTTTTTACAATCCGGATTAGCTCCTTCTTGTTTTTCATTTCCTGACACCCGGTACATTTTCTTAATGGAATTTTCCTCTGTTTCATCCGAGTACCTCCCTGCCTTTTTATTCTTCTTCAAGGCTTTCAACATCGTCGATTTCTTCTGAAATTCCATCTTCGAACTCGTCTTCTAACATTTCGTCTTCAAACTCTATTTCCTCATCGTTTTTAGCAATGTCCTCTTCAGGGAATTCCCCGTCCTCTGTAATAAAGCCGGTTTCCTTCGCCTGCGACTCGCTCTTAATGTCTATTCTCCAGCCTGTAAGCTTAGCAGAAAGTCTTGCGTTTTGTCCCTCTTTTCCAATAGCTAGCGATAGCTGATGGTCAGGCACAACTATTCTCGCACTTTGCTCGTCGGGATTAATTGCAACTGCGAGAACCTTTGACGGACTTAATGCTGCAGCTATAAATTCCTTAGGGTCTTCGCTCCAGTTTACAATATCTATTTTCTCACCGCAAAGCTCATTTACAATTACATTTACCCTATATCCGTTCTGTCCTACGCAGGCGCCAACAGCGTCTACATTAGGGTCTTTTGAATACACGGCAATTTTTGTTCTTGAGCCGGCCTCTCTTGCAATACTTTTAATTTCAACCGTGCCATCGAATACTTCCGGTACTTCCTGCTCGAACAGGCGTTTAACAAGTTCAGGATGGGTTCTTGAGACAAAAATCTGAGGGCCCTTAGTTGTTTGCTTTACTTCAACAACATAAACCTTTATTCTGTCCATAAATTTATACTGCTCGCCAGGTATCTGCTCATTAGGAGCAAGTACCGCATCAATCTTGCCAAGCTGAACTATTACATTTTTCTTTTCGTATCTCTGAACTATTCCAATAACTATTTCCTTTTCTTTGGAAATATACTGGTTGAAAAGTATTTCCCTTTCCGCCTCTCTGAATTTCTGGACAACAACCTGTTTTGCAGTCTGGGCTGAAATACGTCCAAAATTCTTTGGTGTTACCACAAAGTCAACAACATCTCCAACCTCGTAAATCGGATTAATTTTCTTAGCCTCTTCAAGACTTATCTGAAGCTGAGGGTCCTCAACCTCTTCAACAACATCTTTTTGTGCGTAGACTTCAATATTTCCTGTCTCTCTGTCCATTACTACTTTTACGTTCTGTGATGACCCGAAATTCTTTTTGCAGGCAGATACGAGGGAAGTCTCAATTGCTTCATAAATTACTTCCTCATCAATTCCTTTTTCTTTTACGATTTCCTTCAAAGCCTCCATAAATTCGGCACTGTCCATTTTTTCTTAATCCTCCTTACTGTTCCCCTTAAAAAATCACAGCAAGCCTCACGCTTGCGACATCTTTTTTAGCAAATGATACTTCTTTTTCCTCTGTCTCAATTGTTACTGTCCCGTCATCGTCATATGCTTTAAGCCTGCCGGTGTACTCCTTTGAGCCCTCAAACGGCTTATAAAGCTTAATGTCTATTACTTCACCGTTAAATTTAATGAAATCTTCTTTTCTTTTAAGGGGCCTGTCGATACCCGGAGAGCTGATTTCAAGGAAATAAGCCTGCTCTATAGGGTCATTCTCATCAAGTATTTTTTCAAGGGCTTTGCTTATCAACTCGCAATCGTCAATGCTGACTCCCCCCTCTTTATCAACAAAAACTCTCAGGTACCAGTTAGGGCCTTCCTTAACAAATTCAACATCAACAATCTCATAACCCATCTCTTCCACAACGGGCCTGAGCATTGTTTCCAACTTTTTTTCAGTGCTTACTGATCCGGACATTTTCCGACCTCCTTTATACATGTTCTTAGCAAAAGCAAAGAGTAGGTTTTCACCTACTCTTTTCACCAACGCCTATAATTTACGTATATAGTATAACATTGCATATGTACAAATGCAAGTCTTTTTTGATAAAGCCTGCAATTCTGCACTTTTTCGGATTTTAAAACTAAGACCTGTATAATAAATTCCCCTCTTTATCATATATATCGGCGGATTTATACATATTATCATTATTATCGACAATATTTCCGTTAGCGTCAAGTTCATACCTATCAAGCATGCTGACATATACAAGCCCGTTTTCATCCTCTATGGCTAAATAAAGCTCATATGTACTTCCCCTTGGAACATCAAGCAGCTTTGAAATTTCATAGTATCCATGCGTATAGTATTCGTTGGTATTATCGAACTTCATATCAATACTTTCTTTATTTATGACCTTGCCGTCAAGTTTTTCTACAATAAAGGTTTTTGTAAGCTTTGACAGAGGCATAGATGAAGCGTTTATATCAACTTCTATTGTACCGGTCATATCATATCCGTTTCCGTGGTGCCAAGCCCCACTTAAAAATGCGTCTACAGTAGGTATAAACTCATATACGGGAGAGAAACACCAGTCCAGGCTTTCATTTTTAATTATTCCGCCTTCATTGAACACAATTTTAGATATCGTAATGTCTTCAAAAATCGGTACTTTTATATCTGATACGAAATCTCCGTTTTC
>CAUHBX010000179.1 GCA_959604475.1 uncultured Eubacteriales bacterium | reverse complement strand
GCCAAACTTTGCAGCATTATGTGGTGTAGGTGTATTTGCAGCTGACATAATAAATTCCTCCTAAATAATCATCATTTGTTTAACGCGCTGACCGCTCCGCTTGTTCCAATCCTGTCGCAGCCTGCGTTTATAAAATCTTCCATTGCTTCCTTTGTCCTTATGCCTCCGGCAGCTTTTATTTTTATATTATTTCCTATATACTTCTTAAATAGTTCAATATCCTCAAGCTTTGCTCCCGCAGCTCCAAATCCGGTGGACGTTTTTATATAATCTGCCCCTCCATCGGTAACACATTTACATAATGAAATTTTTTCGTCCTCCGAAAGGAAACATGTCTCGATAATCACCTTAAGTATCTTATTTCCCGCTGCTTTTTTGACAGAGGCTATTTCTGCGGTAATTTTATCAAATTCTCCGTTCTTTACATCTCCGAGATTTATAACCATGTCTATCTCATCGGCACCGTTTTTAACAGCATCTTCAGTTTCAAATACCTTTACAGCCGATGTGCAGTAGCCTAAGGGAAAGCCTATTACCGTACATACGTTAAGCGAAGGAAATCTTCCTTTTACTTCCCTCACATAGGACGGAGGGATACAAACAGACGCCGCGTCGTATTCAACAGCCTCAGAGCACAGCTTTATTATACTATCCCTGTCTGAAACAGGCTTTAAAAGAGTATGGTCCACATGGCTCAATATTTCTTTTGGTTCCATAAAGCACCTCCCTAATTAAGTGTAAGATTATCGTATCATTTTTAGTAAAGAGTGTCAACAAACCAGTGAGCTTTGAGATTTTAACATGCCCCATTAATTACAAATATCTTATAAATGTACATACTAATTTACAATTAAAATATCTTATGCTAGAATTGATACACTGTGAGGTGATAAGATGATTACTAGACAAAAAATGAAGAATAATGCCAAGCTTGATTTACAGGGCCATTGGGGACTTTGTGTGCCCATAGCTGCGCTTAATATATATATGTTTCCGCTTGTACAGTTTTCAGCTGAAAACTTAATGCATCTTTTTAGAAGGCACATGAATTTAATTTATAACATACGCTGGATTGCGGTTTTTATACTTTTATCAGGATTTACTCTTGGAACGGCATATCTGTTTTTAAACATAACAGGCAAAAAAGAAAGCGATGCCGGAATATTTTTCTCTGGCTTTGACAATATATTCAGGGCGGTTCTATTGTTCCTGCTGATTACTGTATTCATATCATTATGGTCAGTGCTTCTTGTTGTTCCCGGAATAATAGCTGCGTACAGGTACAAAATGGCAGTGTATATACTTTCTGAAAGTCCGGAACTTTCTCCGCTTGATTCAATTAGAATAAGCAAAAAAATGACTGATGGAAAAAAGTGGGGGTTATTCTTATTTGACCTTACATTTATTGGGTGGTTTATACTAACGGCCGCAACCGCTGGACTGGCAGGCCTTTACGTTTTCCCGTACTATAACGCTTCTCTTACAAACTATTACAGGGAGCTAAAAATTGAGTATATCGACAATAGAAATAATGAACGTCAAAATGATGATAAACAAAAAACAGAAGATTTCCGTTCTGAACAGGAACGAGAAAATCATACTTGGGAACATTAATGGAAGGAGGCAAAGCCAATGTCAGGAATTATAATTATGCTCAGATAAAAACGCGGGTCATCTGAGAAACTCCGATAACCCGCTTCCACAGAAACGGATTATAATTTATGGAGGATTTAAAATTGAATAATTGGAAAATGAAGTTTTTTATACTTTGGTCCGGTCAGGCTGTATCCGTATTAACCAGCTCTGTTCTGCAAATGGCATTAATCTGGTATCTGACGGCTGAAACCGGTTCCGCACTGGTATTGTCTATCGCATCAATTGCCGGATTTCTTCCTACTGCGCTGCTTGGGACCATTGCCGGAACCTTGGTTGACAGAATGGACAGAAAAGCTACAATTATCTCTGCCGATATGTTTATTGCTGCAGTAAGCCTTATTATAGCCATATGTTCAAGCATGGGCAGCCTGCCTGTATGGCTTGTTATGGCTGTTCTGGCGCTTAGAAGCGTTGGTACAGCGTTCCATACGCCGGCAATCAGTGCCGTAACTCCCCTGATAGTCCCAGAGAGTGAGCTTACAAAATGTTCCGGATATACCCAGTCATTGCAGACCATAGGCTACATTGCTGGAACCGCTGTTGCAGGCGCTCTATTTCCAATCTGGAGCATAAGCCAGATGGTGGCACTGGATGTGGCCGGCGCTGTGATAGCTTCTGCGGCAACAGCTTTTGTTAAAATACCCAAGCTGATTAAAAAAGAAAAGACAAAGCGCAAAAGCCTTTTCGGAGAAACTAAGGAAGGCTTCGCAATAATGAGGAAGGATAAAGGCCTTTTTGCACTCCTTTGGACAGGGGCTGCTTTTATGGTTTTATTTTCTCCCGTAAACGCAATATTCCCTTTGATGTGTATGGATTATTTCGGCGGAACTACGCGTCACGCGTCAATCGCTGAAATAGCATTTGCAATTGGTATGCTTTTGGGCGGTGTGATACTTGGCAAATGGGGCGGCTTTAAAAACCGTGCCGTAAGTATTATTTCAGCAATGGCGCTAATGGGAGGCTCAATCGCACTTTCAGGACTACTGCCGAGTAAAGGCTTTGCTGTTTTCGCCGTACTATGTATTTTTATGGGTCTTTCGTCTCCGTTTTATTCCGGTCCGCAGATGGCTCTTATGCAGGAGCGTATAGCCCCGGAGTATCTTGGAAGGATTTTCGGACTTTATGGAAGCGTAATGTCATTGGCAATGCCTATAGGCCTTGCAATTTCAGGCCCTCTGGCAGACCAGACAGGAGTGCACACATGGTTTTTAATATGCGGTACAGGATGTCTTCTTGTTACGGCTGTAGCATGGTTCATACCAAGTATAAGAAACATAGATAAAAATTAAAATCTGCATCTGCAGTTATTTTCTGTTCCCATATAAAATAAATTTTTAAAAAATTAAATACTAACTCAATATATTTTAGTGCAGGAAGCAGAAATACCTGTTATAATGTTCTCTGACAGCCGTAAAAACACCGGCCTGTCAGAGAAAAAATTTGAAATAAATACTGAAAGGAAGATAAATATGGCAGACAAAAATCCTGTTGTTACAATTGAGATGGAAAACGGAGGTATTATAAAGGCTGAGCTTTATCCTGAATACGCTCCAAATACAGTAAACAATTTTATTTCTCTTATAAACAAAAATTTTTATGACGGGGTTATATTCCACAGGGTTATCAAGGGCTTTATGATACAGGGCGGTGACCCTCTCGGTCAGGGGACAGGCGGCCCCGGCTACCGTATAAAAGGAGAATTCTCACATAACGGATTTTCGCAGAACACACTTAAACACAGCAGAGGTGTTTTATCAATGGCCAGGTCTATGATGAAGGACTCAGCAGGTTCGCAGTTTTTCATAATGCATCAGGACTCGCCTCACCTTGATGGTGAATACGCCGCGTTCGGCAAGGTTACAGAAGGTATGGAAGTTGTTGACGCTATTGCTGATACAAAAACAAATTATTCTGATAAGCCGCTTGAAGAACAGAAAATGAAAAAGGTTACTGTTGAGACATTTGGAATTGAATATCCGGAAGTTGAAAAATGCTGATAAATATCCGCCCCATTCTTAAACAAGAATGGGGTATTTTTTTGCCTAAATTTGCGAATTGTTTTTGTATTTTTTGGATACGCTATATATTAATATATCCTTATTGAGGTATGAAAGGAGTATTTTTTATGGATATTCATTTTAGAAAACGAGGCAAAACTATAATTGCCGAAATAAATGGAGATATTGACCATCATTTCGCTGAGGAGATACGCCGTCTCACAGAACGCGAACTTTATATATCCGGAGCCGATAATCTAGTATTGGATATGAAAGGTGTAAAATTTATGGACAGTTCCGGAATTGGTGTGATACTAGGACGCTATAAAACAGTTTCAGCCCTTGGGGGACCA
>CAUHBX010000178.1 GCA_959604475.1 uncultured Eubacteriales bacterium | reverse complement strand
CTCATTTCTGATAAATTTATAGTTAAAAATGATAAAACTTATACTTTGGAACAGGGGACTCAAACAATTGGTACATTGACCCTTAAAAATGAAAACGGAAATGCTGAAGCCTTCATTTTGTTTGGCGGAGATGTCTTTGATGACCCCGGAAACATGGAGATTAACTGTACCTTTGAGGCTGAATTGGAATTTAATAAAGACAGCGGCGGACTGGACGCCGGGGAAAACGAAATATCTATACTTGGCAAAGAATTTGTAATCGTTATTCCGCAACTTGAGGACGAAAGGACAATTACTAAGGAAGGAAAAGGGGATTTAAGCAAGGGTACTATTGCTTGGACTGTAACAGTCGGCCCCGGAGCAGAAAACAGTACCGATTTAAGCGGCTATTCCTTTTATGATAACCTAAGGGATGTGGGAGAGTATGTAACGGATTCCTTTAAGGCCGGAGGAACCTCTGCTACACCGGACTGCAATGGCAGCATTCTTACATACGGCTTCACAGAGGGAACACAAAGCCCGCAGGTAATTACCTTTGAGACTGAAATACCGGAGGACAAGCTATTTACACAGTCTGAGCAGACAATAAAAAATACGGCAGAGCTGCGTAAGGGAGAAGAAGTTGTAAAGTCCGATAAAGGTGAGGTAAAATTTACTCCGACATGGATTGAAAAAAAGGGTGAAGCTGGTAATCAGGGCTCGGATGGAACTTATGACCCAACAGACCGTACTATAACATGGACAATTACAGCCAACCATTACGGCTATTCTTTGAGTGATGTTATTATAACTGACAAACTTGCTGACAAACTGGAATTTGTTTCGGCTAAGCTTCAAAAATGGGACAGCGATGCAAAGAATGGACAAGGAGACTGGGGAGCGAAGGAGGACTTGACTTCTCAGCTGACGCCGTACCCGTCTGACGGGGAAATCTCCATAGGCAATATAAATACAAAAATCCTTCTGACCATTGTCACAAAGGTTCCTGACCCTGTATTATTAAGGGCTGTTCCTGAAACAGGAGTTACAACATATTATAACTCTGCTGCCATAAAATGGAATGGAAACAAGGGCTTTGGGACTGAGCCTATACCTGCTGAGATTGGATATAACGCCATAGAAAAAACGGGAGCTGTAACGGATTACAAAAAAGCAGAGATAACATGGAACGTTACAGTTGACGCCAAAAACCAGCCTATTGACAGCATGAAGGTATATGACCTGCTTGTATACGGGGAAAGTTTTGATGCAGACAGTCTTGATAATAGCAATGGCATAAAAGATATACTTAAAAATATTACACCGCAATACAACCAGAGGATAGTTAAGACAGGGGACACTGCGGAGGACTTCACCGGCGAGGGACTTAAGCATACGGTTACTGTCCTCTATAAAGGCGGCAAGGCTGTGGCTGACCTGCTTACTGTGACAAGTGATTCCGGCGACGGAATTGGAACTGACAAAGCCTATTCCTTCAGCTATAAAACGCAGGTTACCAATACTGAAATACTGACCGGTACGGAAAGTAAGGGAATTACTAACACAGCTATGCTTTTCAGCGGCAGCGTCAGGCTTAATTCTGCGACCGCAAATGTGGGATATGACGCTAAAATGCTGCAAAAGGGAACTATGACGGCAGTTTCTGCCGAGGCCTTTGAAAAAGGGGAGGACGCCTACAGCGTTAATAAAGCTAACGGTACCGCAGGCGGAGCAACAGATTCCTTTAACTATATTGATAAAAGCGCTGTATTCCGTATATATGTGAACAAAAAAAGCTTTGACTACAGTGCCGTTACTGACGCGGAGGGCAAAACCGCCGGAAAAATAACTGTGACTGATACCCTTCCGGAGGGATGGATATTTAAGCCGTTTGAGAGTGGTAAAAGTTATTACGCATATTCCGGAGCAACAGACAATGGCGGCAGTACATCAGCAAACGCATTATGGGACAACAATGTGTACGGAAATATTACGTCTGAAATTTCGGGTTCGACAGCAACGTTCACATTTGACTCCCTTAAGGAGCCGTGCGTAATATTAGTCAAGGCTTCTCCATCGGAGGAAGCAATTAAGGACTATTTCAACGGAAATAAGACCACAGATGTTACTAATACCGTGGTGCTTACAGCCGAAAATTGGGATGTGAATTCCACAGCTGAAACCACAGTTAAGGTAAAGAGCAGCGCTCTTGCTAAAACACTGGATAAAATCGAAGACGGAGTTCTCAAATGGAAGGTTGACTACAATCCGTATAAGGTGGACCGTTCAGATATAGAGAATTTACATATTGAGGATACATTGCCCATAGGGCTGGATTTGAGGATGGACTCACGCGGAGGCATTGTTTATTCGGATAACATAAATGTATATAAATGCAGCCTAAATACCGACGGCTCCCTAACTCAGGGAGAGGAACTGACGGAGCAGGAGGTTATGCATAATGTTAAATACAATAATACTACGCGTGTGATTAGCTTTTATCTGCCCGATAAGGCCCAGGCATATAAGGTCGAGTATATTACCGACATAACAGGGGAACCAGGGACAGTATCTAACGAGGTACGGATTGTTGGTATGGATAATAGTGGGAATAGCGCAGATAAAGAATTTAATATAAATGACTCTGACGTCAGCGCAACAATTAAAAGGGCAGGCTGGATTGAGATATCAAAGACAGGTGACGAAGGGCCTCTGGCTGGCGCAGAATTCACAATTTTCGCCCTTGACTGCAAAACCGTAATTCGTATGGGGACAACCGATGAAAACGGCAAGCTTATCCTTAGAGGCCTGCCAGAAGGTGATTATATCCTTAAGGAAACCAATCCTCCTGAAGGCTACGTGATTTCAAAGAAAACATATTCCGTAAACGTCAAACAGAATGAGAATGGGTCTATTGCAGCATCGATAAACGGTGCCAGCGGGGACAGTTCTAACAAAATTTTCATTATAAATAATAAGGAAGGTACTGTCGGAGACCTTGTAATTAAGAAGAATGTTAAGGGAAATGCTGCTGATAAGGATAAAAAATTTAAATTTACAGTCACCCTCAAACTGCCCGTAGGTAAGACAGAACCGGAAGACGGCTACGATTACATTGGCTTTGGTGTGCTGGACGGAAAAATAAAGAGCGGAGAAACAATAGAACTGGCCGACGGGGAGTATATTACAATTACCGGGCTTCCCGGAGGAACAGAATACTCCGTTGTGGAGGACGACTATACAGGCTATAAGACAACGAGTATTAACCCTGCGGGAGTTATTGCGGTGGATAATTCAGTAATTGCTGAATTTACCAATACCAAAAATAAAAAGAGTGCAGGGGGAGGAGGATATCCGCTGAAACCCGGTACGTCCAATACTGACAGGCAAGAGTCTGATATGCCAAAGGAGAACGGACAAGATGAGGGAAAAGAATATCCGCCTTCAGCTGCAAATCCTGAAGTGCCGGTATTTGTACCGATAGATGATATACCCGACTCAAACCAGCCTGACAGCCCAAATGAGATAGTTGTCGTGGATGGAAGCGGAAAAGAGGACGGCTCATATACAAAGACTGAGCAGCCTGATGGTTCCTATGAATATAAGGACTTAAACGGAAATTCGGCAAGAAACGTTCCAAAGACAGGTGACAGCATGAGGCTTATAATGTGGAGCGGACTTTTGAGCACAGCAATAGTAGGAATATTCACACTTTTGTACAGTGCCGCTTCTCCTGTTAAAAAGAGAAGGCGGTCATGAGAAAATTAAATCTGACGGCAGCAGCGGCAGTGCTTTTGGCCATTGCGCTGCTGTCAGTATTTAAGCTGGCCGACTATAATAAATCCAATGCAGATGCCGAGCGCAGCTTTAACGAGCTGTCAGAGCAGACGCATATCCACAGAGCTTCAAAAACAGGGGAAACGGTTACGCCGGTTAAAAAGCTCCGGGAAGAAAACAGCGATACCGCAGGATGGATTTATATAGCGGGTACTGTGCTTGACTATCCGGTAATGCACACTCCTGATGACCCGGAATATTATCTTCACAGAAACTTCAGCGGTGAATATTCAA
>CAUHBX010000177.1 GCA_959604475.1 uncultured Eubacteriales bacterium | reverse complement strand
GATAACTGAGGAGAATATAATTCAGAAAAAGCAAAACAAAAATATACGCAACAACACGTGCAAACAGAATACAGCAAAATCGACGGATCGGCTAAAATAACAGAGCAAGAAAAGAGGGCTAAGGAGCTGGGCATGGAGAGCCTTGCTATAACAGACCACGGGGCGATGTTTGGGGTAATAGATTTTTATAAAGCATGCAAGGATGAGGGAATAAAGCCTATTATTGGCTGCGAGGTTTACGTTGCGCCCAAAAGCCGTTTTGATAAGTCAAGCAGAGAAAGCGTAAGCTACTATCATTTAGTTCTTTTGGCTGAAAATATGGAAGGGTACCAAAACCTAATAAAACTTGTTTCATTAGGATATACCGAAGGCTTTTATTATAAGCCAAGGGTTGACGAGGAGATTTTAAGAAAATACCACAGCGGCATAATAGCTACAAGCGCCTGCCTCGCAGGACCAGTGGCAAAGACGCTTATAAACGGTTCCTATGATATGGCCAAGGAAATTGCCCTTGAATACTTAGATATTTTTGGGGAAGGCAATTTTTACCTTGAACTTCAGAATCATGGGATTGCTGACCAGAAAATTGTAAATGCCGGGTTAATTAAAATGAGCCAGGAAACCGGGATTCCGCTTATATGTACAAATGACGTGCATTATATCAGGCAGGAGGACTGGGAAGCGCATGATGTACTTTTATGTATTCAGACAGGAAAGACAGTAAATGATGAAAATCGTATGAGATACGAGGGAAACTGCTTTCATCTTAAAAGCGCTCAGGAAATGAACCAGCTGTTTTCATATGTTCCAGAAGCCATAGAAAATACCAATAAAATAGCTGAGAGATGTAACGTCGAATTTACTTTCCATGAGCTTAAGCTGCCCCGGTATGATGTACCCGATGGCTTTACCGCTGAACAGTATCTTCAAAAGATTACGTTTGACGGTTTTAAAAAGAGATACCCTAATCCCAGTGATGAATTAATAGACAGGCTTGAATATGAGTTCAACACAATAGTAAAAATGGGATATGTGGATTATTTCCTTATTGTTTGGGATTACATTAAATTTGCAAAGGACAACGGTATAACCGTCGGACCTGGACGAGGAAGCGCGGCAGGAAGCGTAGTTGCGTATTCGCTTGATATTACAACAATTGACCCAATAAAGTATGATTTGATTTTTGAAAGATTCTTAAATCCTGACCGTGTCAGTATGCCTGATATTGACGTTGACTTTTCAGATGAAAGGCGTCAGGAAGTAATTGATTACGTAACTGAAAAATATGGTTCCGATAAGGTGGCGCAGATTATAACCTTTGGAACTATGGCGGCAAGAGCTGCTATTAAGGATGTTGGACGAGCACTTGATGTTCCATATGCAGATGCGGACAGAATATCAAAAATGGTTCCGGCTGAGCTCAACATGACAATAGATAAGGCATTGGGCATGAACCCAGAGCTTAAAAATGAATATGAAAATGACGATGATGTCAAAAAGCTGATTGACATGAGCCGTAAGCTGGAAGGGCTGCCAAGACATGCGTCTACACACGCAGCAGGCGTAGTAATATGCGGAAAGCCCGTTGTTGATTACGTACCGCTTTATGTATCGGACAAGGGAACTTCAACACAATTTACTATGAATACTCTTGAAGAGCTTGGTATTCTTAAAATGGACTTTCTCGGTCTTAGGACATTAACTGTAGTTGAAAATGCTGTTAATGAAATTAAAAGAACTCATGGCATAGATGTTGATATAGACAGTTTTGAGTATGATGACCCCAAGGTATATGAGATGATTGCACAGGGTAAAACCGAAGGCGTTTTTCAGATGGAAAGCGGAGGCATGAAGCAGTTTATGAAAGAGCTTAAGCCTACGCATTTTGAAGATATCATAGCCGGAATATCTCTTTACCGTCCGGGGCCTATGGACTTTATACCCAAATATGTCAGGGGTAAAAACAGCGGAGAAAAAATACAGTACACATCACCTGAACTGGAGCCGATTTTAAAAAACACCTATGGCTGTATAGTTTATCAGGAGCAGGTTATGCAGATTGTGCGTGATTTAGCTGGGTACAGCCTTGGACGAAGCGATTTGGTTCGACGCGCCATGAGCAAAAAAAAGACTAAAGTCATGGCTGAGGAGCGTAAAAATTTTGTTTATGGCATAGAAGGAGAAGTTCCCGGGTGTCTCTCTAAGGGAATACCTGTTAAAACTGCAGAAAAAATTTTCGAGGAGATGACAGACTTTGCAAAATATGCGTTTAATAAGAGCCATGCTGCATGCTATGCTGTTTTGACTTATCAGACAGCATGGCTTAAGACCTATTATCCCGTAGAATTTATGGCGGCCCTTATGACATCAGTAATGGATAATACAGCTAAGGTAGCGGGCTATATAGACACATGCAAGCATATGGGTATAGAACTGCTTCCGCCGGATATCAATGAAGGCTTCGGCGGTTTTTCCGTATCGGGGAATAAAATACGTTTTGGACTTGCCGCAATAAAAAGCGTGGGGCTTCCAGCAGTAAAAGCTCTGGTTGCGGAAAGGGAAAAGAACGGTAAATTTAAAGGTCTTACAGATTTCTGCTCAAGGCTTATAGGACAGGAAGTTAATAAACGTATGGTTGAGAACCTTATTTATGCTGGAGCCTTTGATTCCTTCGGAGGAACGAGAAGACAGTATATGTCTGTATATAAATCTGTGATGGATGGCTTGGCGCAGTCAAAGAAAAATAATATTGAAGGCCAGCTGAATCTTTTTGATATGGGCTCCGAATCAGAAGAACATGATGCTTCAGATGATTTTCCATATGCTGAGGAATTTCCTGAAAAAGAAAGGTTGTCCTTTGAAAAAATTGTGCTTGGCATATATATAAGCGGACATCCTCTTTTAGAATTTATTGATGTGCTGGATAAAAAGGTTAATGTCCATTGCGCTGATTTCCTTGAAAGCAATATAGAAGATGGCTTAAGTGAAATATACGACGGACAGAAAATAAAAATTGGAGGCTTTATAGCTGACAAAAGTGTAAAATTCACAAGAAATAATGCCCAGATGGCATTTATCCGACTGGAGGACATGACAGGCTCGACAGAAATAATTGTATTTCCAAAATCCTTTGACAAATTCAGCAAATATCTTTATGAAGACAGGGTTATAATAGTTGAAGGACGAGCAGCAATATCAGAAGGTGAGGCACCAAGAATTGTATGTGAAAATATAATACCGTTTGAAAAGCTGGATGAGAACAGGAAGCCAATTAGCATTGGAATTGTTCTGGAGAACGGAATAACACTTGACAATGTTAAACCCATTCTTATTAAGCATCATGGAGGCATTCCTTTATACGTAAATGATAAATCCAATGGTATGAAATATAAGGCTGAACCATCGTATTGGCTGGATGTAAGCGATGAACTTACAAATAAACTTGCAGATGTTTTGGGCAAGGATAATGTTGTTGTGAAGTACAGATAAACATAAGGAGGCAGTATTATGGAAAACGGGCAATTAAAAATCGGTGTGCTGACCAGCGGCGGCGATGCACCGGGAATGAACGCAGCAATCAGGGCCGTTGTACGAACCGGAATCAATAAAAACTGCAGAGTTATCGGTATCCATAAAGGCTATATAGGACTTATAAACGGAGATATTGTGGAATTTAAATCTAAGGATGTTTCAGATATAATGAACAGAGGCGGCACAATACTCCATACCGCCCGTTCTCCGGAAATGATGACAGATGAGGGGCTATCAAGAGCTGCCGCCATCTATAATATTCTTGGTCTTGACGGACTTGTAGTCATAGGCGGAGACGGTTCATTCAGAGGCTGCCAGGCACTTTCCGAAAAGGGTGTAAATGCTATGGGCATACCGGGAACTATTGACCTTGATATTGCGTGTACAGAGTATACAATCGGCTTTGATACTGCTGTTAACACAGGTCTTGACGCTATTAGGAAACTGCGTGATACATCAAGCTCGCACGAGCGATGCTCGGTGGTGGAAATGATGGGACGTGACACAGGATATATTGCTATG
>CAUHBX010000176.1 GCA_959604475.1 uncultured Eubacteriales bacterium | reverse complement strand
TGATTTTTCCGATAACATCAAATCCGCGGATAGATGCATTTACGCCGATGAAAACTCCAGAGTTTCAATAATGAATACAAAAGGTCTTGCCGCTGAGTATTCCGCTAACAGCATGGCGGCGTTTGTTTCTGTAATAAGTGAAAAGGGCGGAGATATAAAAACCGGAGGAGAGTTTTTTGCGGGAAATGATTTTGGGGAATTTGAACCAAATGAACTCGGCAAAAAAGCGGCTTTAGAAGCGGACAGTATGCTAGGTGCGAAGCCGGTAAAGAGCGGAATTTACAATGTTATATTTAAGAACACCGCGATGGCAAGCATTTTAAGCGTTTTTTCAGGATCATTTACAGGAGAACAGGCATATAAAGGGCTTTCAATGCTTTCAGGCAGGGAAGGACAAAAAATTGCATCCGACTGTGTGACCATAAAAGACGACGGTTTGCTAGAGGGAGGTTACGCTACGGCTGTATTTGACGGCGAAGGAGTTCCATGCCAGAATAAAACGATTGTGGAAAACGGGGTGCTGAAGACTCTCCTCTATGATTTGAAGTACGCATCGAAAATGGGGAAACTGTCAACTGGCAATGGTTTCAGGGCTGGTTTCAAATCACCTGTAGTCTGCGCATGTACAAATTTTTATATATGCCCGTCGGATAAACCGTTTGACGAGCTGGTTAAAAAGATGGGGGACGGGATTTATATAACGAATGTTGAGGGACTTCATGCGGGGGCTAATCCTGTAAGCGGAGATTTTTCGCTTTCAGCCGAGGGCTTTCTTATAGAAAACGGAAATATAGTGAGTCCAGTAGAACAGATAACAGCAGCGTCCAATTTTTTTAAGCTTTTGGAAAGCATAAAAGATGTCGGTAATGATTTGAGATTTAACATGGGCGGGATAGGTTCTCCGGCCGTGCTTGTTGAAAATATAAATATATCAGGATTATAAAACAAAAGAGGAGGCAGAAGTATGCTAAAAGCAGGCGATATGGCGCCGGAATTTAATTTGCCGGACAAGGACGGTAATATGGTTAAGCTTTCCGATTTCAGGGGGCAAAAGGTTGTTTTATATTTTTATCCTAAGGACAGTACACCAGGCTGTACCAGGCAGGCGTGTGCGTTTAGAAACGCTATGAATTTTTATGACATGCTTGGTGTAAAGGTAATAGGTGTTAGCAGGGACAGTCAGAAAGCACATACAAACTTTGCTGAAAAAAACGAACTTAATTTTACTTTGCTTTCAGACACTGAACTGGAGACCATAAAGGCATATGGAGTATGGCAGGAAAAAAAGATGTACGGCAAGGTCAGTATGGGCGTTGTGCGCTCAACATTTATTATCGATGAAAACGGAATTGTTGAAAAGGTTTATCCAAAGGCAAAGCCTGATACCAACGCAGAAGAAATATTGACATATTTAAAGGGTAAATAAAAGATGGAGCACTTTAATGTGCTCCATCTTTCTGTTGAAATAAACGTTCAAAGATAGTATAATATATAAAAATAATGTCAATACGAATAGGAGTGTTTTGTATGGACGATAGAATTATAATTTCAATTGGAAGGCAGTATGGCAGCGGTGGACGCGAGATTGGCAAAAAGCTTGCGGAAATCTTCAATATTGACTTTTATGATAAAGAACTTATAACTCTGGCGGCAAAGGAAAGCGGATTTTCAGAGGAAATTCTTAAGGAAAATGACGAGAATCATAACGGAAGCTTCCTTTATTCACTTGTAATGGGTACATATACGGGCGGAGATAATCTTCCGCTTAATCATAAGCTTTTTTTGGCTCAGTTTGATACGATAAAGAAGCTGGCAAGTGAAAAGTCCTGCGTTATTATAGGCCGCTGTGCCGACTACGCTCTGGAATATAACCCAAACTGCGTTAAGGTATTTATACATGCGGACCTTGACAGCAGAATTAAAAGGGCAATTGACGTATATGGAGAAAGCCCTGATAAAGTTGAGGAAGTTATTAAAAAGACTGATAAGAAGCGTGAAAGCTACTATAATTTCTATACGGGCAAAAAATGGGGCCAAATGCAGAACTATGATATTACAATTAACAGTGCGTTTTCTGGAATTGATGGGGCTGTTAAGGCTATTGCGGATCTTGTTAGGGTAAAAATGAACAAATAAAATTAAGAAGCCGGGCTTTAGCCCGGCTTCTTTTGTGCTGCGGATTTAAACAACTATTATAATGTTGTTAAAATTTAACCTAATAACAGACTTAAAAAGCAAAAAATTGTTGAATTATGATGATTGTGGTGCTATAATTGAAAAAAATTGCGAATTATTAATTATTTTAGCAAATATAATCCGCAGCCGGGGGAGAATTTTTGTGGAGAGGGATTGGAGAAAGCCTTACAGAGGGCTTTTTTTATACGCCTTTATGTTTTTGGGGATAGCTTTTCTGGCAGCTAGTCCGTCTAAAATCTTTGAGGGCTTAAAGACTATTGTTTTGTCCAGCGACATACTCATAACAGATTATCTTGAGCTTGCCGGTGTAGGACCGACATTTGCCAATGTTGGCCTTGTTATGGTAATAACTGCAATTTTAATGTACGCAAATAAAATGCCAATAAAAAGCGGAAATATCGTTACAATCGGACTTATGTCCGGCTTTGCTTTTTTTGGCAAAAATATTTTTAACATGTGGTTCATTCTGTTAGGAACCTATCTTTTTTGCGCCCTTAGGAAGGAGCCGATGTCAAAATATCTGCTTCAGAGCTTCTGGGCGTCTTCACTTGGACCTCTTATCAGTTCAACCTTTTTCCATCAGGGGGATATAAGCTTTACATCCGTTTCCGTTTCAGTTATTACTGGATTGATTATTGGCTTTGTAACTCCCGTTCTTACCACATATACAGTGCGGATACAGCATGGACTTAATCTTTACAACGGCGGATTTGCCACAGGGCTTATGGCAATGATGCTTACACCGATTTTAAAGGCATTTGGATACGAATTCAATACAGTCAGTATCTGGTCTACACAGTACAGCAGACTTTTCACGTCCGGGCTTATTATATCCGGCATATTGCTGATTGTTTTAGGCTCTTCGCATGACGAATACGCAATTCATAATTACAGTAATCTGTTAAAAAGGCCGGGAAATCCTGTCGATGATTTTCTGGAGCTTGATGGGCTTGGGGCAACGCTTATAAATATGGGAGTTAATATTATTGCTTCAACGCTTGTGCTCCTGGCTATCGGAGGGGATGTAAACGGGCCTACTATTGGCGGCATACTTACTATAGCGGGGTTTAGTGTAAAGGGGAAGCATGCCAGAAACATACTGCCGGTTATGTTTGGAATTATACTGAGCGGATTATTAAGGGGAAACGGTGCTGTATCAACTCCGGCGGCGCAGCTTGCGCTTTTATTTGGGACAACGCTCGCGCCTGTAAGCGGGACTTACGGACCTTTTGCAGGTATACTTGCCGGATTTATACACTCCAGCGTCGTACTCTATGCAGGAGCTGGATATTCGGGAGTTAACCTTTATAACAACGGCTTTGCGGGAGGACTTGTAGCAATAGTTATGCATTCTGTTCTTTCGGAATTTTTCAAGCCTAAAGAATATTCTGAGCCTTCTGACAGTATGAAGCCAAGGATAGATGACAAGCCTGAAATAGACCTCAGCGACCTTAACCTCTATGAATGATTTGGGGTAAAATATTTAATAGAAAAAAGTTGCTTAATTTCATTGCGTAAGTTGAAAGTGTTTTTTTCAAAAAACATATTGACATGGGGATTTCAATGTGGTAATCTCTAGGAAAGTAAAGAGTTAAACGTAGTGATGAGGACAAGTAGATTTTTTTGATACAGCCCAGAGAGCTGCCGTTAGGTGCGAGGCAGTGCTGTTAATTAAGTTGAAGTAACCTCTGAACGGTCCGCTGAACAATTTTGACTAAGTAGGTGGGAACGGAAGCCAACCGTTATTGTGGCAGGATATAAGCACTTAAAATGCCGTATCTGTATGAGAGCATCTTTTTAAGATGAATGAGAGTGGTACCACGGAAGCCTAAGCCTTTCGCCTCTGAATAAAATCAGAAGCGAAGG
>CAUHBX010000175.1 GCA_959604475.1 uncultured Eubacteriales bacterium | reverse complement strand
CCTGTGCGGTAAAATGCTTGGAGAACTGGGTGCTGTATATATGGGACTTAATTCTGCGAGCTTTTCAAGCTATGGTTCTGAAAAAAGGGGTTCGCCTGTTAAAGCGTATATACGCTGGTGCAGCGACTCACATGATATTGGGATAAACAGCCCGGTCGAGAATCCACATATACTTGGGCTTTTCCACGAGGCTATGATTGGTAAAATGTCAGTAACAGCAGGTGTGTCTGAAGAAACAAAGGTCATTATAAATACATCATCAACACCTGATGAAATGAGAGAAAGGCTAAAGCTTTGTGCGGGAGAAGTGTACTGTATAGATGCCCTTAAAATTGCTATGGAATCCAAAACTAGGATTAACATGGTTATTCTTGGGGCTATAGTCAAGGCAAGCGGATTTATTCCATTGGATTTGACTGTTGAAATGGTGAAAGACACCATAGGAAAAAAGTATCCTGAACTCACTCAGAATAATATTGAAGGTGTTAAAAGAGGATATGAAGAGGCTGTGTATAAGCTTTTCAAAAATGATGGAAAATACCCTAAGGTTGAGTATGAAGAAGTTAAAAACAGATGGGGCTATGAAAATGCCCCTACCGGCGGTGTGAATACGCGATTTGGAAGCACTGTATCAAATGACCTTTCCGCTTCAAGAGAAGGCTATATACCGTTATTTATACAAGACAAATGCATAAACTGCGGCTTATGTGATACAACTTGTCCGGATATGGTATTTCAATTCAAACCAGGAGAGTTTAAAGGACGTCCTGCAATGATAAACACTGGCCTTGATTACCATCACTGCAAAGGCTGCTTGAGATGTGTGGATGTATGCCCTACAAACGCATTAGTCGCCGGAAATGAAAGGGAACATAAAAATCCTAAATGGTTCACAAGAAATAAAGACTTAATTGTTGATAAACTAGAGTTTGAGGACACTGGCGCAAATTCATGGGTCACCAGCGAAGCATATTTGGATGAAAAACGTATTGACGGAGGTATCGTTTAATGAAAAAACAAAAAATTCTGTTTGAAAGCGGAAACGAACTGGCGGCCTATGCAGCTAAGCAGATAAACTATCATGTGATGGGGTATTATCCCATAACTCCTTCAACACAAATCGCAGAATATCTCGACCAAATGAAAGCCGACGGAGAACATGACATATCACTGATTGCGGCTGAGGGTGAGCACAGTGCGGCGGGTATATGCTATGGGGCTTCAACAGGAGGGGGACGGGTATTTAATGCAACAAGCGCTAACGGGCTTTTATATGCGCTTGAACAGCTTCCCGTCCAATCAGGCACCAGATTTCCTATGGTTATGAATGTGGCATGCAGGACAGTATCAGGGCCATTATGCATTAAGGGAGACCACAGTGACATTATGTATACTTTAAACACTGGATGGATAATACTGTTTGCAAGCTCTCCGCAAATGGTTTATGACATGAATATATGTGCCCTTAAAATTGCCGAAGACGTAAAGCTTCCCGTAATTGTAGCGTTTGACGGGTTTTTTACAAGCCATCAGAAACGTAAATGTTATGTGTTTGAGGACGACCGAACTGTTCAGGAGTTTATTGGAACATATAATGCTGAATATACAGCCCTCGACCTTGAACATCCTGTATCTATAGGCTCATATATGAATGAACCTGACATTCTAAATAATAAATATCAGCTTCACCTGGCTATGGAAAGCGCAAGAGAGGCCATACCTAGAATATTTGACGAGTATAATAATATTTCAGGTAGGATAATTACAATGGCGGAAGGATATAGAACAGATGATGCTGAGGTTGTTTTGCATCTTTTGGGGTCAAGCTATCATACTGCTAAGGTTGCTGTGGACAAGCTGAGAGAAAAGGGCAAAAAAGTAGGCGTTTTTACAACAAACGTACTTCGCCCATACCCATCCGAGGAGCTGTTTTCTCTGTGCAGAAATTCAAAAACTATTATTGTAGGGGACAGGCAGGACAGCTACGGAGCAGGCGGCGGAAACCTTTCTTTAGAACTCAGGTCTATGCTTCAGGAGTATAAATCGGAAGCGAAGGTAGTTTCAAGAATATATGGATTGGGCGGCAGGGATTTTTACGAAAAAGAGGCAGAGGAAATGCTGCTTTCATGCTATGAATCCGAATTAAAGAAATTTGATTATATAGGAATTTACCCAGGGGATAAAAAACTAGAGCCTAGCCAATATTTTAGTCCTATTACGGAAAAAGAGTCAACTCCTGGATTAACCAAATGTGTGTTTGAAAATGGAAAGGCGGCTGTAAAAGGAGGCCGTGTTAATGAGACGACTGCAATGCCTAAAAGACTTGCACCGGGACACGGAGCATGCCCCGGATGCGGAATACCGGTAAATATTAATTTACTGATGAAAGGCATCGAAGGAAATGTTGTAATGCTATTTCAGACCGGATGCGGAATGGTAGTTACAACAGCATATCCTAAAACCTCATTTAAAGTACCATATATTCATAACCTATTTCAAAACGGCGCAGCAACATTGACAGGGCTAGCTGAAATGTTCAGGCAAAGACAAAAGAGAGGGGAATATCCCGAAGGAGAAATAACATTTGTTATGGTAAGCGGAGACGGGGGAATGGATATAGGAATGGGGTCTGCCCTTGGAACAGCGCTTAGAAATAATAAACTGATTATATTTGAATATGATAACGGCGGCTATATGAACACAGGCTATCAGCTTTCATACTCCACGCCAAAAGGTGCGAAAAGCTCTACCTCTCACGTTGGGAAAGAGCAGTACGGAAAGACATTTTTTAATAAAGACACTCCTATGATAATGGCGGCTGCGAATATACCTTATGTTGCTACCGTGGCTGAATCTAATCCATTGGATTTTATAAAAAAGGCCGCAAAGGCTAAGGCATACTCAAATGAATACGGTACGGCATATTTAAAGGCGCTTTCAGCCTGCCCGCTTAACTGGTCAGATAAGCCCAATACGGAAAGAAGGGTTATCGGAGCAGGGGTCGACTGCTGTTATTTCCCGCTTTATGAGATAGAAAACGGCATAACAGCTTTAAACTATAACCCTGAGAGCGCCAATAAAAAAATACCGGTACTTGACTGGTTTTCTATGATGGGACGTACAAAACACTTGACAAATAGCACTTATGCCGAGGTAGCAGAAAGTGTACAAAGGGAAATTGATACAAGATGGGAGCGACTGAAGGCTAGAGCGGATAATCCTCTTTTGTAATACAAAATAATTTATCAGATTTAAGGCGGAGCATATTTATGTCCGCCTTTTAATATATTTTAAAATAATAAGTAAACACTTCAATTATTATGACCTCAAGCATCTTATAGTACGTCATCAACAATTTCTCTAAAATGAATAGGGCTGAGCTGCTGTTTGGTACACAGCAATGCTAAATTTGAAACAAAGGCTTCGGAAATTGAAATATCAGAAATGCGGAATAATAATGAACAGCAGTTTTCAGTTAAGCGGTAAATCTTTATGCCAAAAGAAAAATAATGCCCGATATCTTTATTGTAACAGCGCTCCTTAATTGGAAGATACAGAAACAATATGATTCACCTCATCTCTAAAAACATTAATGTCAATACCTAAATAAAAAATGAGTTTGAGCATCAGCTCAGCACTGGGCATATGAGAGTCGTTTTCAATATATTGGTACCACCGTACGGAAATGGAAACGGCGTCGGCTACCGCTTGCTGGGTAAGCCCTAGACGAGTTCTTGCAAGATAAACCTCGTGTGAAAACTTGGTTGCTAGTGACATAAATAATACCTCCTTTATAAGGAAGAATATACCAATAAATCAACGCGTTTAATACTAATAGTAGGTGCATTTTGTGAAAATTAACGAATATATTTGTTTAATTATGTAATTAAATGAATATATGAGGACAAAAGTTTTAAAAAAGTCCTGAGATGATGATAATATAAAATAATTAGAAAAAATCAGTAATTGATTGAAAATAGGAGGCCTATGCTAAGCAGCAGGATAAAATACATTATTATATTTTTGGCTTTACAATATTTAATACTTGTTTTATGATATTTTAAAGATTGT
>CAUHBX010000174.1 GCA_959604475.1 uncultured Eubacteriales bacterium | reverse complement strand
TTCTTCTTCATTTTGTTGTCCTCCTTTAAATTTTTTGGGGTATTCCCCATTGTTTAGTTTTTTGTATCAAGGGGTTTCCCCTTTACAAAATGAATTGTAGCAATCACCAATTTCAAAGTCAATGGAAATGCCTAATCTGTAACAATACTGTAACACTAAGGGTAATGTCGGGGTGCCCCAGTATTGCAGGACTGTTCCAAAAAGGCATACTACCGCCTTCAAAATCGCTTTTGCAAATAGAATTATATCAGAATCAAAATAGATTTCAAGGGTTTAACGAATCTTGTAACATACTTGTAACAAAACCTGAAATATAGTAAAAAAAGGAGAGACTAAAGTCTCTCCCTCATTAATCCGTTTATCTCATAAACCTCTTTTTTATCCTGATGTCATCGCCTGTAAGAGTCAAAAACTCAAAGCCGTCTGTCATTCTGGACAGCACCCTGTCAGAATACTGCTCCTTTAACCGGTCGGGGGTTAAATTAGTTGAGACTATGGTTGCCCTGCTGTTAACCATACGCTCATTAATGATATTGAAAATCTGAGCGCTTACCAAGGTTGTTGAAAATTCCGTTCCCAAATCGTCTATTATAAGCAGGTCAACAGACAGCACGTCGTCAAAAAACGAATTGTATTCCTCTTCCTCACTTCTGTTAAACTGCTCGTCTGAAAGAGTCTTAAACAGCCGGCCGGCAGATATGTATATAACAGTAAATCCGCTGTCAAGCACCCTTTTTGCTATTGAGTTGCACAGAAATGTCTTTCCCAGGCCAGTCTTGCCCATAATCAGCAGGTTTTTATACTCGCTTCCAAACCGTTCGGCAAACCTGAAGCAGGTGCTGTAAATAAGCCTCATATTCTCATACGGAGTTACCCCATGCTTGTCTTTATCGGTTTTTGAATAAAAGTCAAGGTTAAACGTATCGAAGCTTTCCTCATCTGACAGCTCATTGAGAAGCGCCCTTCCATATGCCTTCTGGATAAGGTACTGCCTGAAGCATGAACATTCCTTACCGTCTATTAATCCTGTATCCTTACACTTTGGGCACTTATAGGCTTTATCAAAATCCGCCTCCGTAATGCCAAGCTCTGAATATATCATGTCCTTTTCAGTCTGCAGCTCATACAGGCGTTCATTAAGCTCAAATTTAATCTGTTCTTTGTCTTTTGGGTTTCTGATTATCTTCTTAGCAGCGGCAACTCCCGCTGCGTTAATTTCCCTGTCTATTTCATTAAGTCGAGGATTAGCAGCATAAACCTTATTTTTTATTTCTCTTCTGGCGGCTTCGGACGCGGACTTGATTGAATCGTAATCCCTAAGGGCCGACCTGTATATATCAGTTTTTATACCCATTGCTTATTCCTCCAGATTTCTTCTAAGTTCCTCTCGTTTAAGCCTTTCAAGCTCTTCAAAATCCCAGTCCCTCTGTTCAAAATTGAATTTTTCCTTTTTTGGCGGCATCTTTTTTGCGCCTCTGCTTTCAGCAAACCTTTCATCGGCCGCCTTTGCCTTTTCAAGCGTATCTACACCATCTTTTTTCCAGTTTGAAAAGATTTTGTCCGCATAGGGGAACGGGTTTCCGCTTGTGACGACAAGCGCCGTTTTCTCACAGCCGTAAAGTATAAGGTCAAGCGGCATACTCTCCGACCATTTTTTCATATACTCCTTCTGCTTAGGGACAGGTGATTTGCCTCCAAGTCCCAGAGTGCGCATTATTCTCATGTAAACGTGGCTGTAATCCTTAATATGTTCAAGGGCCGAGGCAGCGTCATTCACCCCGTCGTCAGCCCATGTAATAGCCACCTTTTCAATATATCGCATACTCCTGTGCCCGTTTTCACAGCAGTATGCAAGAAGTATTTCAATTACCTCAAGCGGAAGCCTGAGCCAGTCATGCAGGCTGTAAAGAGTACTTATTTCAGACATTGACAGCAGCTTTCCAAGATAGCTCTCCGCGCTGTTTAAAATTGAGCGGAAATCATCATTATGGTTCATATAATAGCTTATTTCCTCGGCCGAATAATCCGGAGAAGCCGAAGGTATCAGTCTTTGTGCCGCAGGCGCGGCACGCCTCAGTATTTTTTCGCCTTTGCTTTCCCAATACTCCAGAGCTTTTTTTACATCGCTCTCAGTCATATTAAGGCTATGCGCGAGCTGTTCGTCAGTAAACGCAGCTTTGCCCTCCTGTATGAATTTCTGCGCGCATAAATAAACAAGTATATAAGCTGACGGCGCTCCTGCCATATATTTATTTAAAAAATCATTCGATATATAGGTATTTCCATTTTCCGCCATAATTCTCGTTTCCTTTACATTTAGTTATACCAGTATACCATTTACGGCTTTTATTTTCAATTGACATACTGAAAAAAAGGATTAAGCTGAGCTTAATCCTTTTTACTTTCCTTAAGTTTATTTTTATTGTTAAAGACAAAAATTACAATGCTTAGAACAATTACCGTAAGTACCGCCACCGCCAATGTCCTTGAGTCCTTAATAGCTATAAATATTGCCAAAACGGCAAGCAGCGTGCTTATACCGTAAAGAATAAGGACAGCCTGCTTCTGCGTGTAGCCTTTATCTATAAGCTTATGATGCAGATGGCCCCTGTCGGCCTGCATTATAGGCTTATGGGTAACGGCACGTCTGAGCATAGCGCATAGGGTATCAAATATGGGCAATCCCAGTGAGAGCATACTGACAATAAGCGCCAGTATGGCATAGCCTTTAAACACGCCCATTATACTTGTTACCGCAAGAACATAACCAAGGAACGTAGCTCCGGTATCGCCCATAAATATTTCAGCCGGGTTAAAGTTTCTAGGAAGAAAACCAAGGCAGCTTCCGGCAAGGGCAGCCGTGAACATAACAGCCGACTCGGTTCCTGTAAATATACACAAAACCATAAGGCAAAGCGAGGCAATAGATGAAACGCCCGCCGCAAGACCGTCAAGCCCGTCAATCAGGTTTACTGCGTTTGTCACACCGACTATCCATATGAGCGTAATCGGTCCGCTGAACTTTTGCAGATACGCTGTAACCGGCCACATTACGACATTAATTCTTATGCCGGAGCCTATAACAAGCAGAGCCGCTATAATCTGAAAAACAAATTTAACTCTCGCCGGCAAATTTTTTACGTCGTCGATTATGCCTATGCATACTATTATTACGGCGCCTGCAATAAATCCTATAAAATGCCTTATATTTATATCGTTTACAAATCTGTATAACAGCAGCACAGTAATCATAAAGCCCATTACTATAGCTATCCCGCCAAGGCGCGGCATGGGTTTTGTATGCATGCCCCTGGCCTTCGGATAATCAATGGCGCCAAGCTTTTCTGAAACCTTTTTAGCAAACGGCGTCGCAACCATTGATATGGCAAAGGCGCTGGCAAAAGCCGCTATATATAAAAGCCAATTATGAACCATATTAATCTCCTACTTAAATCATTTTGTACCGAATATCCTGTCGCCTGCATCGCCAAGCCCGGGAACAATATAGCCGTGGTCATTAAGGCAGCCGTCATAGGCAGCCGCATAAATATCAACGTCCGGGTGCGCCTCCTTAAGGGCCTTAACGCCATCGGGAGCGGCAAGTATGCACAAGAAAGTTATTTTCTTTGCTCCCTTCTCCTTAATAAAGTCTATACCGGCAACGGCCGTCCCGCCTGTGGCAAGCATTGGGTCTGTAACAAAGACCTCCATCTGGTCTATATGTTCGGGAAGCTTACAGTAATACTCTACCGGCTTAAGAGTTTCGGGGTCCCTGTAAAGGCCGATAAATCCAACCTTAGCCGTAGGCATAAGAGCAAGGAGTCCGTCCATCATTCCCATCCCGGCACGCAGAATAGGCACCACCGCAAATCTTTTGTCGATTATATTCACGTCAGCCTCTGTAATCGGCGTTTCAACCTTTGAGGGAACAAGCTCTATATTTCTTGTAGCCTCATAGCACAAGAGCATGGCAACCTCTGAAATAATCTCCTTAAATTCCTTAGTACAGGTATCCTTGTTTCTCAAAAGCGCCATTTTATTCTGAATAAGCGGATGGTTTGATACGAAAAACTCAC
>CAUHBX010000173.1 GCA_959604475.1 uncultured Eubacteriales bacterium | reverse complement strand
TTAACATCTCTCCTTTTCAAATTCGGGATTAGCGCACGAATTCCATGGCCATGGATTGTCTATCCATTTCCACTGTCCTCCGGCATAGGAACGGAATGAGCACAAGGGGCCGTACTGGGCCTCGTACTGGCAGCGCACTGCATCGGCTGATTTAATTATTCTGTCATATTCTGCTATAGCCTCCTCATCTTCGGGATGAGTGTCAAGATAAAGGCCAAGGTCAACAGCCATAAAGTCAAGAGCCATAAGGCTTTTAAGCATTTCATCTTTATTCATTGCCGCATTCCTCCTTCTGGTATCTTGCAAGGGCAGAGCCCTTAACGTAAGGCATTACAAGAGGTCCGAAAACGGTTCCGCATGAGAGCGACGCCATATCCTCCATAGGCTGGCTGAATGGCTGTACAGGCACGTAAGCCCGCGCAAGTCCAACTGCGTTTATCATCTCACTGTTAAGAAATTCCCCCACTGCCGGTTTTACACCTTCAGAGGTGTCAGCATTGTTATCGCTGGGTCTTTCGCATCCGCAGCCGCAGCCTGACATAACAATGTTTTTTGTCAGCATTTCCATATGATTACTCCTTTGGTCTTTTGTAATTATAATATGTAGGACGTAATCCTATGGTTACTTGGAATTAGCAAACAAAAATGCCACGCAGGAATTAAACCCGCATGGCATTTTAAATATATTAAGCTTTTTTTGCTACTATCTTTGTTACTTTATTTGATGAATTTCTTGTAAGCGTAACCTTGTATTCGTCCTTGCCAACACTGTTGGCAAACTTTTCGTAGTCAGCCTCATCATCACCGTCAAGAACCAGCTTCACACTCGGTGAAACTTCGTATACAGTACCGACTAAGCTTCCCTTTTTCTCCGAAATCTTAATTTTATCCTCATCTGCCGACATCAAATATCCTGATACACTTGACTTAGCGGACGAAGCCTTTATCTTTGTTACCTCATCGCTGCTTACAGTAAGAGTTACCTCGTATTTCTCGCCGTCTCCGTCGTCAAATTTAGATATAAGCTTTGACAATGTTGAGCTTGAACCATCAATCGTTACCGTACAGCTGCTCTTAACATCATATGATTTTGTGGTGTCATCAGAAAGTACTATTTTTATAGTAGATTTTGAAAGAGATTTTAATGTTCCCTCTTTTTCATTTACACTTGAGCTGCTTGTCTTAATAGCCAGTTTCTTTACATTACCAGCGCCGTCAAGCGTAAGGTATGCCTTTGTTGTACTGCTGCTTCCGCTGCCGTAATTGTCTATTACATAATCCTGTGATTTAGTTTTTGAATCAACTGTATAGTCGCATCTTGAAGCAAACGAATATCTTTTGGTTGTTCCGTCAGACAGTTTTATTCTTATTTCGTCTTCGTCAATACTTGAAATCCTTCCTGTTGTTTCATCACTGTCATCCTTTATTGATGCAGCTATCTTTGTAGCCTTTGTTCCTGAAACAGTGACTTTAACGTTATATTCTTTACCATCGTCCACTCTTGACACAAGCCTTGAAACAGAAGAAGAGCTTCCGTCAATTGTTACCGTAGTGCTTGAGTTGATTGTGTAAGAGGATGTTCCCCCGCTGGATTTTTTAACCTTAATCTTGGTTGATGAAATATCATCAATTGTTCCGCTTACTGTTGAATTTGATGTTGTATCGCCTTCCTCAGCAACAATCTTCTTAACCTCTTTATCACTGTTAAGCGTAAGCTTTACTGTATATTTTTCATCATCGTCATCATATTTATCCTTAAGCTTATCAAAGGTAGATGATTTGCCCTCTATTGTTACCGTTATGTCATCGGTATCGTCCAGAAGGCTGTATTCGTATGTCTTGCTTCCGTTTTTAATTTTTATTTTTGAGCTTGTAAGTGATGAGATAACTCCCTCAAGGCTGCTTCCCTCTACGGTTTCGGCCTTAATCTTTGTTACATAGCCCTTCTTGTCTACGGTAAGGTCAACCTCGATATTCTCATCATCCTTAATTAACTCAATGAGGTCGTCAATGTCCTTGGATGTCTTTCCGTCCAGGGTAAGCGATACGTCATTATAATCCTCATCGAATTTGTAGGTAGCTTTTTTGCTTCCCTCTTCGATTGTTATTCTTGTCTTTGAAATGCTGGTTATCGTGCCCTTTGTGATTTCACTTGAGCTGGAGCTTGAAGAGCCCTTTGAAGGATACGCGTTAATAAATGTGGCTGTTCCGTTATTTGTTACAACAATAACGCTGTCGTCTTCCTTAATATCGGAAAGCTTGCCCTTTTCGCCGTTATACATAACTGTAGCTGAAGAGCTGACCTTGACAGTCTTTTCGGAAGATGACGTCTTTACTGTAATCTCGCTGTCAGAAACCTTTGTAACTGTGCCGACAATCTGCTCGTTTACAGTATTGTTATTATTGTTGCCCGAACCGCTGCCCTTAAGCTCTTTATATGTCTTTGTTGAAAGGACAGCCATCTCAGCCCTGTTGATGTTGGCCTTTGGATTGAAGTTATTGTTCGCGTCACCGACCATAAGGTTAAGCCTGTTGAGAAGCTCAAGATAAGGAACCGATGAAGCTGAAACCGAGGCTTTATCATTATAGCTAAGAGATGCTGACTGATTTACAGAATAAATCTTGCTTAAAGCCTTGCCGAAAATAACGCCTACGTCCTCGCGCTTGGCGTAATTCTGTGTTCCCGATGTCATAAAAATTTTAAGGTCGTTTGCTGAAAGTACGGAATTTTCAAGAGCATATGCCGTGCTTTCATATGCCCATGTGGGAATAGCTGCACTCTGCATTGTGCTTGTCCATTTTGTAATCACGCTGCTTGAAGCCTTGTTTGCGCTGTTGTATGAGCTCATAATTGAATATATAAGCTGTACAGCCTCGTTATATGTAACATTGTTTCTTGCTTTGCAAAGCTTCTTTCCGTTTTCTGTGTAGCCGGCCATAAGTCCAAGCGACGCTGCCTCGTCAATGTACTGCGCGGCCCCGCTCCAAGGAACGTCGTTAATGTCGGCAAAGGTTGAAGCAAATACTGTATTCACGCTTCCTGCCATGCACATAGCCGCAGTGGCCAGAGCTATAAATCTTTTATTCATAGTTTTTCCTCCTTAAAAAATATCCCGATTATAAAAAATCATTCAGATACATTATATAATCCGAAATCCTTAAAAAGCAATACAATACGGGGCTTCTTAATATTATTGTAAGTTTTATGCAGGACTTCAATTTATTTTATCATACACCACCAGCATATGCTAATGCAAATACTTCCAAAGCTTTGCTTTACATGACAAAACAGGCGTTGTTTTAAACTAAAAATAAGTATTTTCACCGCTATATATATAAGACTATTCAAAGGCGGAAAAAGTTGCTTGCATTTTAAATTATTTGCTATATAATAGTATCGCGTATCAATTAAAAAAAGACGGGGATATTCTCATGTACAAAAAACTTAAGAACCTGACACAGGCACAGACAATAGCTTTTGGATTTTTTATTATGATTATGATAGGTACGGCGCTTTTGGCATTGCCTGTTTCCTCGAGAGACGGACAGAGTGTAGGAATTATTCCTGCCCTTTTTACCGCAACGAGCGCATCCTGCGTTACCGGGCTTGTCGTTGTTGACACATATACACAGTGGTCAATATTCGGGCAGCTGGTTATAATAACGCTTATACAGATAGGCGGGCTTGGCTTTATAACGCTTGGCGTTCTGTTCGCACTGATGCTTAACCGAAATATTGACTTAAAGCAGAGGGCCCTTATAAGGGAAAGCGTCAACTCCATACATATCGGAGGGGTCGTGAAGCTGGTTAAAAAAATATTTATCGGCACAATAGCCTTTGAGCTTGCCGGAGCGGTTCTGCTGTCCACGTTTTTTATCCCCAAGCTTGGACTTGGGCGGGGAATATACTACAGCGTATTTCATGCCATATCGGCGTTTTGCAACGCCGGCTTTGACCTTATGGGATACAGAGGGCTGTACTCATCCTTTACTGGTGAGTATGATTTATTTATCGTCAACTTTACGATTATGGCGCTTATAATAATAGGAGGTATCGGCTTTATAGTCTGGGACGATAT
>CAUHBX010000172.1 GCA_959604475.1 uncultured Eubacteriales bacterium | reverse complement strand
CATCAACTCCATATGTTTTTTCAAAATTTTGAATTACATTTTCCCCCAGATACTCTCCCCATGTAAACAATTTAAGTGTTTTTGAGCCATACTTTTCCACCGCGTCCTCAACGGGTGCAGATGAAGACGAACCGCAGCCCGAAAGCAGTAATAACGAACTTAATAAGATAGGTAAAAACTTTTTCATGCTGTATTTTTCTCCTTTTTCTCTCTAAATATAGGTATAATGTTTACTATAACGAGTACAACCGTAATAATAAGTATCACAAGTGTAGACAATGCGTTAATTGATGGATTAACGCGCTTGCTCATTGTATAAACCAGTATGGAAATATTGCTTACCCCATTACCGGTAACAAAATACGAAATTATAAAATCATCAAACGACATGGTAAACGCTATAAGCGCCCCTGAAATAATTCCAGGCATTACCTGCGGCACAATCACCTTAGTGAGAGCCTGCCACGGAGTAGCCCCTAAATCCATGGCCGCGTCGGCCAGATTAGGATCAAGTGAACGAAGTTTCGGCGTTACTGAAAGCATTACATAGGGTATGCAGAACATTACATGCGCCAGAAGCAGAGTCGTAAACCCTTTTTTTACGCCAAGAGCACTGAAAAACATCAGCAGGCCTATTGCCGTTACAATCTCTGGGTTCATTATGGGAAAATTATTTATCTGCTCTACAGTCTTTTTGAGAATAGGCCTTGACTTTGAAAGACCTATAGACGTTATAGTTCCCACAACAGTTGAAATTATAGTTGAAAGCACCGCTATAATTATTGTATACCACACCGACTCCATCATAGTTCTGTCATTGAACATCTTTTCGTACCATCTAAGTGAAAATCCGTCCAAATGAGTAAGGGAGCGTGAACCATTAAACGAAAACACTATTATATAAATGATAGGCGCATAGAAAAATATCATCATTAAAAGCATAAATATTTTTGAGCCTATTTTCTTTTTTTCCTTCATTACATCCGTCCCCCTTTCGCCTCAGCCGGGTCTGCGTCCAGTCTGCGTGTGATATAAAGGGATATCATGATTATAATTGCCATAATAAGTGAAATCGCGCTTCCGAAGCTCCAGTCGCCCGCTGTAAGGAACTGTGTCTCGATTACGTTTCCAATAAGTACAAATTGTCCTCCGCCCAATAGCTTGGGTATAAAAAAGCTTGATACAGCCGGCAGGAAAACAAGTGTTATTCCGCTTATTACTCCCGGAAGGCTCATAGGGAGAGTAACCTTCATGAAGCTCTGAACCTTATTTGCCCCAAGGTCGCTGGCAGCCTCCAAATAGCTTTTATCCATTTTATCCAGTGACGAATATATCTGCAGTATCATAAATGGAATAAAGTTGTATACCATGCCCAGTATTACTGCAAAATTGGTATATATCATTTTTACCGGGCCTATGCCAAAAAGCGATAGGATAGTATTTATTATTCCGTCATCCTGGAGTATGCCAAGCCAAGCATAAGTTCGCACAAGCATATTTATCCATGTTGGAAACGTTATCATAAGTACAAGGAGTGCTTTGTTCCTTGGCTTTGCCATAGCTATAATATAAGCCGCAGGATAACCTATCAGAAGGCAGATTACAGTTGTTATTACTGCCACATACAGGGAACGGTAAAGCACTGCCGTGTATACCCTGTCACTGAAAAACCTTGTAAAATTCGACAATGTAAATCTAAAGGTCGTAACATCATTGCTTTGCTGGATAAACGCATACATTATTATCAGCAGCATTGGAGCGACTACCATTATGGATATCCATGCCACATATGGATAAGCCATTTTTTTAAAGTGGTTCATTTTATCCGTTTACGGACATAACATGTATGTCCTCAGGCATGAATGTAAGTCCTACCTCATCGCCCACTTCATATTTATCGGTTGTATCAACCTTATACTCGTAACCCTCTGTGGCAAAGGTGACGTCGTAGTCTCCGGCAACTATATTGTCGGAATCAAAGTTGTACTCAACCTTTGTTATTTCAACTGAAGAACCGTCTTCCAAACTCCAGGCCGAGGCATTGGCCCATGTTTTAAGGTCTGTTTCAAGCGCAATGCTCTCCTTTATTTCATCAACCGATTTGAATATATTAACAGCAAATATTTCTTCCTGATATTCACTGCTGGCTACCCTGTTTTCATCACGCACAATCATTTTAGCTGTAAAGCTTGTTCCTGCGGCAGTATAGAAAGTTACGGGATATGTTCCCTTTTCAGCCCTAATCTCATACTCTATTTTGGTTATTGAGATATACTCGTCCGTACCTGGATCCCAGGCCTGAGCGGAGGCTCTTGCAATTATATCCGCATCAGTAAGCTCCCCGACATCTTCCGCGTCCAAAACGAAATCATTGGCGCTCATCATTTCTCCGGCCTTTTCATTGACTACAGGCTTTTCATTAAATACATGCATTTTTACTGTGATTGTCGTGCCCTTTTTAGTCTCAACAATCGTTTCATAGTGGACGCCCTTAAAGAGTACTGAGCGTACAACACCCTTTAATTTACCATCCTTTTTATTTACTATATCTATATCCTCAGGTCTTATTACTACCTGAACAGGCTCGTTTTCCTCAAAGCCATAGTCCACACATTCGAATTTTTTATCCTCGAACATTACCTCATAATCCTTAAGCATTGTGCCGTCAATTATATTGCTTTCTCCTATAAAATTAGCGACATACTCGTTAACAGGTTCGTTATAGATATCAGTTGGAGTTCCTATCTGCTGAATTTCCCCGTCCTTCATTACGACAATTTTATCGGACATTGTAAGGGCTTCCTCTTGGTCATGCGTAACATAGATGAAAGTTATTCCAACCTCCTGCTGGATTTTCTTAAGCTCATGCTGCATTTCCTTTCTAAGCTTAAGGTCTAATGCACCAAGCGGTTCGTCAAGAAGCAGAACCTTCGGTTCATTTACAAGCGCCCTGGCTATGGCAACACGCTGCTGCTGACCGCCGCTCATTTCAGACACGCCTCTCTTGCCGTAATCTTCAAGCCCTACCAGCTTAAGCATACGGTTAACCTTCTGCTCTATTACATCCTTAGGCTCCTTTTTAATTTTAAGGCCAAAGGCGATGTTATCATAAACATTCATGTGCGGAAAAAGGGCGTACTTCTGAAAAACCGTATTAAGCTCCCTTTTGTAGGGCGGAGCATCCGTAATATCAACATCGTCAAAAATGACCTGCCCCTCGTTCTGTCTTAAAAACCCTCCAAGTATTCTCAGAAGAGTTGTCTTTCCGCAGCCGGAGGGACCAAGGAGCGTAACAAACTCATTTTCATATATATCCAGATTTATTCCCTTAAGTACTATCTGCCCGTCAAAGTCCTTGACTATATTTTTGAATTGAATTAATTTATGCATTTCTTCCTCCTAAAAAAGCGGCGGCGTTGATACCCATATTATTTTGGCCGCAGTCTTTTTCTCATTCAAAATATAATGAAAATCCTTTCCCGTCATATAAAAGGTTTCACCCTTCTTTATTGAATATCTTTTGTCCCCGATAACAAGTATCGCGCTACCGTCAACAACGTAACCGAACTCTTCTCCGCCATGCGGATTTACATTAAAGGATCTTCCTCCCTGAGGTATCTCTATAAGAATAGGCTCCATATCATTTTTTTGGGTATTTGGCACTATCCAATTTATAGTGCACTCATCCCTCTCATCAATAAAAAAGTCTTTTTTCTGAAATACCGTCTGTTCATCCTTTTCTTCCTTGAAAAAATCCGACAGAGAGCTTCCCAGAGCCTCTAAAATATCCTCCAGTGTTGAAATGGACGGCGAGGTCAGATTTCTTTCAAGCTGTGAGAGAAATCCCTTTGTAAGCTCGCTTCTGCTGGCCAGTTCCTCAAGGGTAAGTCCGTTCTGGACGCGGAGCTGCTTTATTTTATGTCCTATATCCATAATAACGCTCCTTTATATATACTAAACAAAAGTATTAATAACACTAAACGAATTACATTATACATGTTTTTTAGAGATTTTCAAGTATATTAAATAAAAAATTCGATTTATTAAACTTTTTATATAATTAAACAAAAAGTTATGTGACTGTGTCA
>CAUHBX010000171.1 GCA_959604475.1 uncultured Eubacteriales bacterium | reverse complement strand
CTCCTATTATGGTAATCATATCATAAATATTTCAACGGGGAAATAAAGAAAGTCTTAATAAGCAAAAACCGCAGAGAAAATATCCCTGCGGTGTCCATTTTTATCTGTATATAATTTCGTTTCTCTTAGGTCCGTTTGAAACTATAGTAATAGGGAAACCAATTTCATTCTCTATAAATTCAACATAGTTTCTGGCTTCAACGGGAAGCTCCTCATATTTAGTTATTCCTCTTATATCACACTTCCATCCAGGAAGATATTTAAGCACAGGCTTAGCCTTTTCAAGCAGAGGAGTCACAGGGAAGGTCTTCGTAACCTTTCCATCTATTTCATATCCTATGCATACTGCAATTTCATCAAGATATCCGAGAACGTCAATTGCGGTGAACGCTACATCAGTAGTACCCTGAAGCATACATCCATAACGGGTTGCAACGCAGTCAAACCAGCCCATTCTTCTGGGTCTTCCTGTTGTTGCGCCAAATTCACCTGCGTCACCTCCCCTTACCCTAAGCTCCTGCGCTTCGTCGCCAAATATTTCACTTACAAAGGCTCCAGCTCCCACTGAGCTGGAATAAGCTTTTGCAACAGTAATTACTTTTTCAATCTTGTGCGGAGGAAGGCCTGCTCCTACAGCCCCAAATCCAGCGAGTGTTGACGATGAAGTAGTCATAGGGTAAATACCGTGGTCAGGGTCCTTAAGGGCTCCAAGCTGTCCTTCAAGTAATATATTTTTTCCTTCCTTAACTGCGTTAAACAAAAACTCTTCAGTATTTGCGACATAAGGCTCAACTATATCCCTATATGCTATTACTTCATCAAATATTTTTTCAGGGTCAAGCTTAGGCATATGATAAAGATTTTCTAGCAGAACATTTTTTATATCACATGCATTTTCAATTCTTTCCCTAAGGATTTCAGGATAGAATAAATCGCATATCTGGATGCCTGTTTTTGCATATTTATCTGAGTAAAACGGTGCAATACCACTTTTTGTGGAACCGAACTGTTTATTGGCAAGTCTTGCCTCTTCATATGTATCAAAATCAACATGATAAGGCATAAGTATCTGAACTCTATCGGAAATCATTATTTTAGGGTCTTTAATTCCGCTTTCTTTTATATAGTTCAGTTCTTTAACAAAATATGGAATATTAAAAGCCACACCTGTCCCGATTATATTCACCGTATTTTCATTAAAAACGCCTGAAGGCATCTGATGTAGAGCAAATTTACCGTAGTCGTTAATAATTGTGTGACCTGCATTGCTGCCTCCCTGAAATCTGATAACTATGTCAGCGTCAGCCGCAAGCATATCCGTTATTTTACCTTTACCTTCGTCGCCCCAGTTGGCGCCTACAATTGCTTTGATCATGATGACCACTCCCGTTTGATATATAATAATAAAATCAACTTACGTCTTATTATAAGCTATACTTATACCAAAAGTAAAATAAGTATTTTTTATATTCTCTATAATTAAAGCAAATAAAGCAAAAAATAAGGACAGTATATCTGCCCTTATCTATCTTTATACCCTTACGGCTTCTCCGTTATCATTTATCAAGTCTTTATTTGCTTCAAGAATAGGCTTAACGCAGCCATCTATAAACTCCTCTGTCTGTTCAGGGGCCCTGCCTACAAAATTCTTAGGTTCCATAATAGCGTTAAGTTCTTCTATCGTAAGCCCAAACATTGGGTCAGATGCAATGCGTTCAAGAAGGTCATTCTTCTTTCCTTCCATTTTAACTGCCATGCCCGCTTCCATTGAGTGCTGTCGTATTCTTTCGTGCAGCTCCTGTCTGTCTCCACCCTTCTTTACTGCGTCCATCATTATATTTTCAGTCGCCATGAATGGAAGCTCATTCATAAGGTGCTGTTCTATTACCTTAGGGTATACAACTAAACCGTCAACGACGTTTCTGTAAAGTATAAGCACAGCATCTATGCACAGAAAGGCTTCGGGCACAGAAATTCTCTTGTTAGCTGAGTCATCAAGAGTTCTTTCAAACCACTGGGTAGAGGCAGTTACAGCAGGATTTATTGCGTCTGCTATTACATATCTTGACAACGAGCCGATTCTCTCACTTCTCATGGGGTTTCTCTTGTAAGCCATAGCAGACGAGCCAATCTGATTTTTCTCAAATGGTTCCTCTATCTCTTTAAGATGCTGTAAAAGCCTTATATCGTTGCTGAATTTATAGGCACTCTGAGCTATTCCTGCAAGTACATTCAGCACCTGTGAATCAAGCTTTCTTGGATATGTCTGTCCAGAGACCTTAAAATAATCCTTAAATCCCATTTTCTCAGTAATTTTTCTGTCCAGCTCACGGCATTTTTCATGGTCTCCCTCAAAAAGCTCCAAAAAGCTGGCCTGCGTTCCGGTTGTTCCTTTTGAACCGAGAAGCTTAGCCTTTTCAATCTGATAATCAAGGTCCTCAAGGTCCATTGTAAGGTCCTGAAGCCACAATGTTGCCCTCTTTCCTACTGTTGTTGTCTGGGCAGCCTGAAAATGTGTAAATCCAAGCGTCGGCATATCTTTATATTTCATTGCAAATTTTGAAAGCTCATTTATTACATTAACAAGGCGCTTTTTAACCAGTTTCATGGCTTCCGTCATAATTATTATATCTGTATTATCCCCTACATAACAGCTTGTAGCACCGAGATGTATTATAGGCTTTGCTAAAGGCGCCTGAAGGCCATAAGCGTAAACATGGCTCATAACGTCATGGCGTACTTCTTTCTCCCTTGCCTCGGCCTCTGAATAATTTATATCGTAAATATGCTCCTTCATCTGGGATATCTGTTCGTCAGAAATATCCAATCCAAGCTCCTGTTCTGTTTCTGCCAAAGCTATCCATAATTTTCTCCAAGTAGAAAACTTATAGTCTGATGAAAAAAGGTATGACATCTCATCGCTTGCGTATCTTAGGTTTAAAGGACTTTCGTATTTATTCTTCATTTTATGGCTCCTTAAAATACTTATGTAATCTTATGTTTTTCATGCACGGGCATAAACGCACATTTATGCCTCTGCATAAACCATTAGTATATTAACATATTTTCCAAATCTATTACAATACCTAGATAAAATTATTTATATAATAAAAACCCCGATACCGAGGTATCGGGGCAAATGAGCGATTAAAGAGTCTCTACTAAAGCCTGGATTCTTGTAGCTGCCTGCTCGAATGAAACAGCCTGCTGTTCAATTTCGATTTTAAGGTTTTTAATTCCAAGTTCTGTAAATTTCTTAAGGTAAATAGGATAATCGAATTCTTCGGGCTCACAGAATTTCATCTGGCAAAGGATAACTGCATCTGCTTTTGATTCGTTAACCATGTCAACGAGCATCTGAGTTCTGCCTTTAGCGCGGTCTGTAAGAAGTGAGCAGCCGTACATATTCTTTGTCCACTGCATAGCAAGTCTTTCAAGTACTGTACCGCCTTCTGTAGGAACGTCAGCTCTGAACTGTCTGCTTTCCTGAGCAAGGTCATCAGCAACAACAGCAACTTTGTTGTTGATAAGAACCTGAAGTAATTCATCGGGCTCAGCTAAGATACCTGTAAGAATAACTTTCTTACCGTCCCAAGGCTGAACGGGTGTAGCCTTTAATTCAGCAATGATTTCTTTTACAGCTGCTGTATGTTTAGCTTTGTCCATGAAGAAACCAGCTTTGATAACAGCGTGACGTTTGATAGGGTCTACAATCTGAGGATAATCTGCAGCAACTTTGCAGAACACTCTCATTGTTGCACGATGCTCATTGTAAACAGCGATTGCTTTCTCAATAGCTTCGTCTGTAATCTTTTCGCCAAAGATTTCTTCAAGTCTTTCTTTAACGATTTCATATTCTTTTGCAAGGAACTTTGTTGAACCCTCAACTACTACGTTCTGAGGATGTACAAACTGGATTGAAGGGCATTTTCCTTTCCATTTCTGTCCCATACATTTAAGTGTATCACAAGGAGCTGAGAAGATAACTGCTTCAAGGTCGTCATAAACGCCGTTGCACTCAAGCTCCATAACTGACTGCATTATAGAACAAGCAAATGCAGGAAGATAAGCACGTGCTTTAGAAATTTCTACCTGTC
>CAUHBX010000170.1 GCA_959604475.1 uncultured Eubacteriales bacterium | reverse complement strand
GACATCATAGGAGGCCGGTATTATATGCAGCCTGTCCTCTCCGCTTACAAGCGGCCTGTCAAGCCTTGCGGCCGCCGCGCAGAATGATGGCACACCGCTTATAAGCTCTGTCTGCGCTCCTGCCTCCTTAACCGGCTGGTAAATATACTGGCACGATGAGTATACGCTTACATCTCCCAATGTCAAAAACGCGACTGTTTTGCCCTTTTCAAGCTCCTCCAAAACCCTTTTTGCCCCGTCCCTATGCGCCCTTTCAAGCTTATCCCTGTCCTTTGTCATAGGCATCGGTATCATAAGAAATTCCTTGCTTTCCATTTCGGGGATGGCTTTAACGGCGATATTATAGGCCGTGCACCTGTTTTTGTCGCTGTGGGGCAGTGCGATAACGTCCGCCTCCCTTATTATCCTAACGGCCTTAAGCGTCATAAGCTCCGGGTCTCCGGGGCCGACGCTTACGCCGTATAATTTGCCTTTAGTCATGATTTCACTCTCCCGGAACAGCCAGTATATCGTCTGCCGTTATCTTATTGTTGAGAAGGCCCTGGCCGTCAAGCCAGCTAATTGTATCTGCCCAGCTCTGCCCATTTACGTCAAGGAAATTCTGCTCGCTGCTGTACATTAAAGGAAGGAGTATATCCATACTGGCCTTTTCTATTTCCGGGTCAAGAGGATAGTTTGCATCGTCCTGGTTTTTAAGCAGTATGTCAAGCGCTGCCTGGGGGTCGTTTTTAACGTCCTCAAAACCCTTTTTCGAGGCCCTTATAAATGCCGCAAGCTTTTCGCTTTCCTCCTCCAGCTGTGTCTGTCCGGTAACAAGTACCAGCTCCTCATAATCAGGTATTCCCTCTTTTGTTATATCAAAGTAGGTTACGTCGTAGCCCTCCTGCAAAAGGGTAGGATACTCATGGTTGATATATCCGCCTATTACAGCGTCAACATTTCCGGTAATTAGCGCCGTATTTAAATCAAAGCCCACGTCCTGCATTGTCACGTCCTCATAGGAAAGGCCGCAGTTTTCCATCATAGCCTTCATAAAGAACTCGTTGTCTGTCGTTCCGGGATAGCCTACCGTTTTTCCCGCCAAGTCCCTGGCTCCGTTAATGTTGCTTTCCCTCATAGACATTACTATATTAAGCGGATGCTGAACCACAGTTCCTATTACCTTAACGGGGATACCCTGGTTGGAAACGGTTGATATCGTGTTTGTCTGGTAATAAAGGCCGGCGTCAGCCTTGCCGGCCGCCGTAAGGGATATTGCGTCGTTGGTGTTGGAGGGGAACCTCACATTCACGTTAAGGCCCTCATCTTCGTAATAGCCCTTGTCCATCGCCACGTAAATAAACGAATGAACAGCGTTTGGATACCAGTCCAAAACAATATCAAAATCCTGAAGCTCCCCGTCTGCGCCCTGCTCGGTATTCTCCCCATTTTCCTTTGGCTTTTCAGCCGTCTGGGCGCATGCCCCGAGGGACAGGGCCATCGCGCCCGCTAAAACTGCCGCTATAAATTTTTTCATCCTATACATCCTCCATTTACATTATTGCAAGCATAGTTGTAAAAAGCTCTGTCATGTCCTTAATAGACGGTATGTATACCTTTTCCTCCGTAGTATGGATTCCCCTTTGGACAGGCCCCAGCGCGTCTATGGCCGGTATTCCAAAATAGCAGAACCAGTTTGCGTCAGTAGCCGTCGGTTCAGACGTTTCCTCAACGCTCATACCAAGCATCTCTCCTGCCCTTACAGCAAGCGAACACATCTCGCTTCCCTTTTTTGTCCTCTCAAGGGCCGGGAACAGAGTACGGTACTCCACTGCTGTTTCACATACAGGGTCCTCGTTTGTCTCGGCAAGGGAGCGTATATTTGCCTCGGCCTCGGCAAAACTGCCGTTTGTTGGAAGCCCTGCAACACAGAACTCCATATGGGCGTCCCCGGCAACCACTCCGTTTGGGCGTCCTCCCGATATTGGAGCCACATTATAATATATTTCCCTTTCATAATCGTTGAAGCTGTAGTATTTCAGTATTTTATGCGCCAGCTCCTTAACGGCGCTGTGACCTTGAAGATACGCTCCTCCGGCGTGGGCCTCAACGCCCTTTATATCAAGGGCGCCAAGTATTACTCCCCTTCTTTGGGTAACAATGCCGTAGCCCTTATCGGTTTTTACAGCGCCCTCAAACACAAACGCGCACTCAGCGCCCTGTGCCTCCTTCTCAAAAACAACGCTGCTTGTAATGGAGCCGATTTCCTCGTCACAGCTGTATATCATTATAATTTCCTTATTCGGCAAAAGCCCCAGCCTGGATGCTATCTTAATTGCATACGCGGAAACGGCAAAGCCTCCCTTGCAGTCGCCCACTCCAAGGCCGTGCAGCCAGTTGTCCTCATCTATAAACGGAGGGTTTTTCTCCGCAAAGCCCTTTGGAAACACAGTATCCATATGGCAGTTGACAACTATTTTCCCCTCAGGACTTTCGGGACATATTCTCGCTACAATATGCGCCCCTGTACCCTCGAAGAAATCCTCCTTTATCTCAATACCTTCAATATCGGAAAGTACCTTTTTTGCTATATCAACTACCCGGCGGTTTCCCTCAATGTCCTTTGACTCACAATCAACACGTGCGAATTCCTTAAGAAGCTCCACCTGTTCCATAAGGCAGCACTCTGCGGCTTCCTTTATCCTTTTAACATCCATGCTATCAGTCCCTTCATAAAAAAATCAAGGCGCTAATCCTAATGGAAAAGCGCCTGCTTTATACTCTGTTTCGCTTTCCTACGTTGGCATTATCCAAATCAGGTGTGGCGCGTTTTTCGCGACAAGGGTTAGGCTAAAAGCCCTCTCAGCCGGTGAGCGTCTTTCGCCCACAGCACCCCCAGCAGATGTTCAATTTAAATAGAGTTTATTCTTTCTCCCCTAATTTGTCAATATTTTTGTGTTTACTGCATGTCGGCTAATATCTTGGCCAGCTCGGCCCTTGTCGTACCGCCCTTGGGATTATAGCTTCCGTCGGCGTTTCCGTTTAATATTCCGGCATTCATGCAGTAGCGGACGGAGGTCAGCGCCCAGCCGGATATATTTTCGTAATCCTTAAACTCATATATCGCCATGCCCTCAATATTGGAGACGTCCTTTCCTAAATACTTTGCGTAATTGTATATGATTACGGAAAGCTGTTCCCTGCTTACAGGCTCATATGGCCTGAATGTGGAGTCTTCAAAGCCTGATATAATGCCATTTTGCGCTGCCCATACAACCGATTGGCTGTCCGTATCGCTGAATACCGGCAGTCCTCCCATCTCAGGGCTTCCTGCCATCTTGTAAAGTGCCTCGACTATTGTCAGTCGTGTTGCTAAGTTATCCGGCAGAAATATACCTTCTGAAATCATGTCCATATATCCCTTTTCAACCGCGCTGTTTATGTATTTTTCTGCCCAGTGCCCCTCTGTGTCCGAGACAGCCATGTTTCGGCTTTCATCAGGCTCTTCCTCCTGCTTTTTGTTCTTTGTCCCGCCTTCCTCCAGGGAATAGGAGCTTCCCGAACGTCTTTCCTTCTTTGTACCTATCTTTTTGCCGTTTATAGTGGAGTCCTTAATATCCGCGCCGTCAAGGGATGACGTATCAGTTATGGTTATATCCGAGTTCCTTATTTTTATATTCTCCACGCCGTTTTCATTTTTTATCCCATAGCCTGTCTGATTTCCACCTGCTCCACCGCTGGCGGTCACCGCTGAATCAAGTATTTCAATATCGCCTTTACTGTATATTCCATCGCCGCCATCCCTATTTTCACTGTCGCCCCCGCTGGCAGTCACCGTTCCACCGAGTATTTCAATATCGCCTTCACTGTATATTCCATTGCCGCCAGCCCTGTTTTCACTGTCGCCCCCGCTGGCAGTTACCGTTCCACCGAGTATTTTAATGCCGCCTGCACTGTATATTCCATCGCCGCCATCCCTATTTTCACTGTCGCCACCGCTGGCAGTTACCGTCACTCCCTTGCCGATTGTAATATCGTTACTACTGCATATTAATCCCCCGAATACGCCGACGGCCGTTACCGTTCAGCCCAGTATTTTAATACCGTCACTGAATATTCCAAAGCT
>CAUHBX010000169.1 GCA_959604475.1 uncultured Eubacteriales bacterium | reverse complement strand
GTAGTCATACTTTCGGTTATGAACAAATTAGCCGTCGAAAGCGGAATTGCTTTGCTTGGCATAGGTATGACCTGTACAGGGATTTCCTTGTTTAACAATAAGGATTAAACAACATCAAATACAGATTTAAGCTGATTATAAAAAGCTGTTAAATTTTTAAACTTAGGCCTTATAAATAAAAAAACTTGCCGGGGATATATTCCCGGCAAGTTTTTTATACTCCGAAAAGCTTTTCAGCCTGTTTCATCTTATCTATTATATTAACGCCAAACGGGCAATTCTTAATGCATGCCCCGCATTGTATACACTCTCCTGCGTGATGCGGCAGTAAATTATAATGGTCTCTTAATGTCTCATGTGTATTCTCCTGCATAAGCGCTAAATCTAAATATTTATTAACTGAGGCTATGTCTATTGATTTTGTGCATGGTGCACAGTGTCCGCAATACATACAATGGCCATTAAAAGAACTTTTTGGAGCCTCAGATAAAATAAAGCTGTAATCTCTGTCTTTTTCGTCTGTACTGCAATAGTTTGAACAGGATATTATTTCATCCTTGTTTTTAATTCCTGCCATCACAGAAGCTACTCCCGGCCTTGTAAGGCAGTAATGAATACACTGGGCAGGTGTCATTGCTTTTTCAAATGGCGATGTCTTTTCGTCAAAGAGGGTTCCTGCGGCAAATCCCTTCATTACAGTTAGTGCTACTCCCTTACTTTCACACATGCTGTAAAGTTTGCTTCTTTTTGGTTCTATCCCTTCATAGGTTATGTCTTTAAAGGTATTCTCATCAAACAATACATCAACATCTTCACTAGGCGGAAGCATGTCATATGCAGGATTAATGCTAAACAATATTACATCAATAAGTCCAGATTCAACACATTTTATTGCTACATCCGGATTATGTGTAGACATGCCGATGCATTTAATAATTCCGTCAGCCTTGAGTTCTTTGGCATATTCTATAACTTCGCCATTCATAATAATATTAAAATCTTTCAAGTCATCGCAGTAATGAATCATTCCAACATCAATATAGTTGGTCTGAAGCCGTTCAAGCAAGTCTCTGAATGCACATTTCGTTTCATTTATATTTCGTGTTCTTCTGTACTGGCCATTTTCCCATAAAGAACAGAGGTGACCTTCAATTACATAGCTTTCCCTTTTATACTTCCTTAAAGCATTTCCAACATTGCTTCTCATTTCTGGATTTGAGTTATATATATCTATAAAATTTATTCCATTGGCCATTGCACAGTCAATCAGTTCCTCACACTGCGATGGACTTTTGCCCTCCAAGCCTTCTCCGCCTATTCCAATAACACTTACTTTAATTCCAGTTCTTCCAAGAATTCTGTACTCCATAAGTAACTCCCTCAAATTTATAGTCCTATAAAATCATTATACATCTTTGTCAGTCAATTGTATATAAATTGTAGTTTCTTGCTCCAAGTCCGATTTCTTCCGCGTGCTCCAGTGTATGAACAGCATTTCTTGACTCCATTCTTTCTATGAGCGCTCTTCCGTCGGGTGCTGAATATACCAGGTCAACGCATGCCTGGTCAAGTGCGACAGGATCCAGAGACGCTAATATTCCAATATCCTTCATTTCAGGGTCAGCCGGATGAGCATCGCAGTCGCAGTCGACTGATAGGTTATTCATTACATTAATATAAATAACATTATCTTGCATATAGTCTGCAATAGCTTTAGCTGCTTCCGCCATTGATTCGAGGAAATCATCCTGAGGAGTATTTATGCCAAAGCCTGTAGTTTCCTTCCCTGCAGAATGAATGAGGCTTTTGCCAACTGATGAAGCAATACCAATGGACATATTTTTAATAACGCCTCCGAAACCGCCCATTGCGTGGCCTTTAAAATGTGCAAGATTTACAAGAAATTCATAGTCAATAAAGCTTTTGCCAACTATGTCCTCTTTAAGATGTTTTCCTCCGGATACCGGTATACTGGCGGTCCCCTCTCCGTCCATAATATCAATTGGCGCTATATCCGCAAATCCATGTTCCTTCATAACATTTAAATGCGATTTTGTATTAAACCTTTTTCCTTCATACGCCGTATTACATTCAACAATTGTTCCTTTCACTTCCTTCACAAGCGGCGCAATCATTGCTGCTGATAAAAAATTATGTCCGCCTGGTTCTCCGCTGGAAATTTTCACCGCCGTTTTACCGCTTGCTTTTCTGTTTAACGCCTTATAAATTGACATGAGCCCCTCAGAGCTTATTTTCTGAGTCATATATACCACTGAGTAATTTTCGTTATCGCTTACCTTATTTTTTGATAAGAATTCCATATATTTTTCCTCCTTAAATCTACTGCCTTTATTTGTTTAAATAGACTTTATCACTTAGAGTAAACTCCAAGTCAATAGTTTATTTAAAAAAATAAAAAAACCTTTGTCATCTGACAAAGGTTATGTATTCACTTTAGTGCCGATATTTCAAATAATGGAGTAAGCGAATATAGCTCCAGCTCCCAGTCTGTATATAACTTTTTCCCTACATTTTTATCTGTATTAATATCTTTAAATCCTATTTCTTCAAGAGCTTTTATGTCCCATTCCGGTCTCCATGTGTTTGACAAAGGAAGGTTTTCAAATATACCTGCATCATCATCGTAAACCTTAAACTCTTCTCCAAATCTTTCATAGTACCTTTTTTCATTTTCCCTCACTTTTTCAAGCATATCGGGATAGTAAAAAGGAATATGCCAGTTTGCATCGTATATAAGCAGACTTCCATCGGGCTTCAGTTTTTTATAAAACTGTTCATAAACTTTCGCAGGCTCATCAAAGGTCCATGTAACATTTCTGCTTATTATAAGGTCAAAGTTATTATCATTAAATTCAAGCTTATTTGCGTCCATTTGTATAAACTTAGGTGAAAGCCCAAGCACTTTGGCATTCATATCAGCATACTTAAGCATATCGGCTGAACGGTCTATTCCTGTAACATTATATCCTTTCTCTGCCAGAATGCATGCAAAAAAACCAGGCCCGCACCCAACATCGAGCACAGTTAAATGTTTTCCTAACGGAAGATGCTTACTTATCTGTTTTTTCCAGGCATCTTTTCGAAAATCCTTCAATTCTTCGCTTACATATTTATCGTAAGAGCTTCCGTTTTCCCAAAAGTCCTTGTTTTTATCACTCATTATTGTTCTCCTCTGAAATTTTACCATACATTCTGCCAGTTACAGGCATAACAGCCGCAATAAGCTTTTTAGTCTGAGAATGCACTGGAGCTTTAAGCACCTGCTTGGTCGGCCCCTCTTCCACAATTTCTCCTTTATGCATTACTGCAATTCTGTCACACAATGCTGCTGCCAATGGTATATCATGGGTTATAAATAGCATGGCCATTCTTTTCTCAGCTTTAAGTCTTTTAAGAAGGTCAACTATCTGCGCCTGAACCAGAGCGTCTAAGGAGCTTGTTGCCTCATCACATATAAGCAGCTTGGGCTGACAGATTACAGCCCTTGCTATTGCGGCCCTTTGGCATTCTCCGCCGCTGAGTTCTGATGTTTTTATATCTGCATAAGATGTTTTTAGTCCCGTGTAATCAAGCATATCTAATGCTCTTTTTTTAAGTTCTTCTCTGTCCCAGAGCCTATATGCTTTTGCTCCCTGCATTACGCCGTCCAAAAGAGTATCTCTTGGATCAAATGAGTCCTGAGGATTTTGAAAAATCATCTGCATATTCCGGCCGGCTGGCTTTAAGTACGCGCCGCCGCTGATTATGTGCCCGTCAAATTCAACTGTACCGCTGTCTTCCTTTACAAGCCTTGCAATAATTCCAGCGGTTGTGCTTTTTCCGCACCCGCTTTCCCCAACAAGGCCAAGGCATTCTCCGTAATCTATTGTGAGGCTTAAATTTTTAACCGCCATCGTTTCTTTTTTGTATCTGCTAAAGCTTTTATTAATTCCCTTTAACTTAAGGAGCATCATTACAGCACCCCTTTCAGCTCAGATATATTATGGCACCCTACTTTATGCGATGATGTTATACTGATTACCTTCGGAGCTTTTAACTCACATATTTCTTTGCATACAGGACATCTTTCATAAAAAGGGCAGCCG
>CAUHBX010000168.1 GCA_959604475.1 uncultured Eubacteriales bacterium | reverse complement strand
GCCTAACGGCTGCTTTTAATATTATTTGCTTAATAATTTCTTCACGTAACCACTCACAACTCTGTTGTCGGCACGTCCTTTAACTTTAGATGAAACCGCACCCATAACTTTGCCCATGTCCTTCATGGTGGCTGCGCCTGTCTCGGCTATGGTTTCTTCAACTATTTTTTGAATTTCGTCCTCAGTCAATTGTTCCGGAAGGTATCCCAATAAAACTTCAATCTCTTTATTAAGATTTTCAATTAAATCTGTTCGACCGCTTTTTTCAAATTCGGGAAGTGAGTCACGACGCTTTTTAAGTTCCTTAGCTATTACATCAAGGACGCCGTCATCTTCAAGCTCAACATGATTGTCTTTCTCAATCTGAAGAACGCCTGCGCGGACAAGCTGAATTGTATTCTTGCGAATAGTATCCTTGTCTTTCATAGCCGTTTTTAAATCCTGTAAAAGCGTTTCTTTTAATGACATTTATATCATCCTCTTTGTATCGGAAAATTATTTGAATTTACGTTTTCTTGCGGCTTCGGATTTCTTTTTGCGCTTTACGCTAGGCTTGTCATAGTGTTCTCTTTTACGAACCTCTCCCATAATACCGTCCTTTGCGCAGTTTCTTTTAAAACGGCGAAGAGCGCTATCTAAGGATTCATTCTCTTTAACTCTGACCTCTGACATGAATTTCCCTCCCTCCAATTGCTGAGATTGCTTTGTATACCTAATGTGCTTTAAAGCCACATTAATCCATACTCATAGAATTATACACAAAAAAACAAATCTAGTCAACAGCAATTTTATTATCGCCGTATCTCTCCCTCAATTTGTTTTTGCTTGCCGGGGTAAGCGCGAAAACAGCAGTCGCCAGCGGCGGCAAATCTATTGTAATGCAGTTTGCGCACCGGTTCCAATGCTCATTTTTGCTCTTAACGGCTTTTTTATTAACTACGCCGCTGCCCCCGTATTTCTCATTATCACTGTTAAGCACTTCTTTATAGCTTCCCTCATAGGGAACGCCGACATTATATCCAAGAACGGTCTTGGGGGTAAAGTTGCAGATTATTACAAGCATGTCCTCTATATTGTCACTGTGACGTACAAAAGAAACAACGCTGTTGAGTGCATCATCGCACTCTATCCAATCAAATCCCTCAGGATATGTGTCCTTTGCCCAGAGTGCCGGTTCTTTTTTGTAAAGCTTAAACAAATCCTGCATAAATATATTCAAATTTCTGTTGTAATCATTTTCAAGCACATGCCAGTCTACGCTTCTGGCCTCACTCCATTCAGAATACTGCCCAATATCATTGCCCATGAACAGCAGTTTCTTTCCCGGATAGGCATACATAAAGCCATAGGCCGCTCTCAGGTTGGCAAACTTCTGCCATATATCCCCCGGCATTTTGTTTATCATCGAGCCCTTCATGTGCACTACCTCATCGTGTGAAAGTACAAGCACAAAATTCTCCGAATAAGCATATGTTATTCCGAATGTCAGGTTATTATGATGATATTTTCTGTATATAGAGTCCTTTTTCATATACTCAAGAAAATCATTCATCCATCCCATATTCCATTTAAACGAAAACCCAAGGCCGTTTTTATCAGTGCCCTTTGTCACACCCTCCCATTCAGTTGATTCCTCTGCGAAGGTCAGAATTCCCGGATACGTCCCTTTTACAACAGAGTTCATATGTTTAAGAAATTCAACAGCTTCCAGGTTTTCTCTTCCTCCGTATTCGTTAGGAACCCATTCTCCCTCCCTTCGGAAGTAATCAAGATAAAGCATACTGGCAACAGCGTCAACCCTTATTCCGTCTATGTGATATTCCTTAATCCAAAACAGCGCGTTGGCAATCAGAAAATTGCTGACTTCCTTCCTTCCATAATTAAATACATATGTGCCCCACTGTTTATGCTCACCCTTGCGCCAGTCCTCATGCTCATAAAGGGCGGTTCCGTCAAACCTCGCCAGCCCGTTGGCATCCTTTGGAAAGTGTCCGGGTACCCAGTCTATTATAATGCCTATCCCCTTTTGATGGCAGCAGTCAACAAAATATCTGAAATCGTCCGGTTCCCCGTAACGGCTTGTAGGGGCATAGTATCCGGTAACCTGATAGCCCCAGCTTCCGTCAAACGGATATTCTGAAACAGGAAGAAGCTCTATATGTGTATATCCCATTTTTTTCACGTATTTAACAAGCTTGTCAGCCAATTCCCTATAGGTTAAAAACCGGTCCTCCTCTTCAGGCACCCTCATCCAGCTGCCAAGCTGAACCTCATATATATTCATTGCCGTTCTGTATGGGTCATAACTTTTGCGCTGTTCAATCCACTTGGAATCTTTCCAGTGATATACGCCAAGGTCATATACAATTGACGCGTTGTGCGGCCTTGTCTCCATATGAAAACCATAAGGGTCACTTTTATCCACAACATTATTGTTGTTATCTTTTATCCTGAATTTATAACGGTCAAACTCCACAACTCCCGGAATAAACAGTTCCCATATGCCGGAATTGCCTAAAATTCTCATTTGAGCAGCCCTGCCGTCCCAATAATTGAACGTTCCTATTATACTGACGGACTTGGCATTTGGTGCCCATACGGCAAATGATACGCCTTCAACGCCGTTAACTTCACAAAGGTTTGCCCCAAGCTTATTATAAATCTCATAATGGTTGCCCGCACCGTAAAGGTATCTGTCATACTCACTGACAGTAGGCGGAAATGAATACATATCTTCTGTAGTCCTTTCATTTCCGTCCCAATAAATTATACGGAACAGGTATTCAAACCATTTATTCCTGTCATCAATTACAGCCTCAAAAAAACCATCCTCATGTATTTTTTCAGCCTTATAAATATTTTTTTCATCATTCTTATCTATTACGTAAAGCTCTTTTGCTCCCGGCAAAAAGGCCCTGACAGCCACAACCTCCCTGTCGTCGTGCAGAACCTCATGCATACCCAGCACAGTATGCGGGTCTTTATGTTCACTATTTATTATAAGGTACATTTCAAATATGCTTACGGTTGAAATCATAGTAATCCCTCCTTAAAAGCCGTGGGTTTAGCTTCTAAATATATAGTCTGTCCAAAAGCTGCTGTCAACTATTATAGGTATTATATTATTGTATCATTAACAAGAAAAAATTACCATACAATAATTTAAGTTATAAAAAAGTTTAACGTGTTCTTAAATTTTACGCTGGCGGCCTGATGGTATGGCTTTTAAAACAAAAAACCTTAAGTATTTTAAATCATACTTAAGGCAGTTATTTTTTATCTTCTTCATCATCGAATGAAAAATCATTAAGTTCCTTTATATCCAAAAACTCAGATACAGTCATATTAAACGCATTCGCAATCTTATGAATATTTTGTATACCCGGGCTTTTAGAGTTCATCTGTATAATATTATCAAGTGTAGACTGTTTCACTCCACTTATTTTTGACAATTGAGTTATAGACAAATTTCTTTTTTCACATAATTCTTTGATTCTTCTAACAAGTATTTCCGAATAATCCATTTTATCACCTAATTATCATAGTTTATTTTATTATAACAATTAAGTTTAAACTTTAACCCAAATACGGGTTGACTTCATTAAAAATTTAGACTAATATGTATTTATAACCCAAATACGGGTTATAGGAAGAAGGTAAAATCTATGAAACGAATTCTAATTTACTCTGACTGCTGTATCTATGATAACGATGTGGAGGAAAAAATGCTAAATGCACTGACAGAAATTTTGCGTATGAGAGGCCCATTGTACATAAATATTGTCTTTTGGAGCGGGCTGAATAAAACAAGTGAAAGGGCTGTTCTTGAGTTCAAATCTAATCACCGCCGAAAAAAAATTGACCTGACAAATGAAAATACTAAACTTAAAATAACGGCCTCAATGAACCTTCTAAGCATGCCGGAAAGAGAAATCATTATACAGCGAAACAACGGCGTTATAAGAAAGGATTTAGCTGAGAGACTCGGCATTTCTATTTATACTGTTGAACGCTTGGAATGGAAAGCACGTATAAAACTAAAAAGGCTGAACATGATAAAACCGCCCGTTTTTTATGAAACGGGCGGTAATTTTATAATCAGGCTTCTCAAATATTTATTTT
>CAUHBX010000167.1 GCA_959604475.1 uncultured Eubacteriales bacterium | reverse complement strand
CGATTATAATGTCGGTTGCAGGTACGTTCATCGGTTCTTTGTCGGCGCTTATAGTATCACCGTTTTGTGCTTCGGGATTAATAGCTAAAAAATATGTATACAGTATACTTAAGGCTGTCATTAATATACTGCGGGCAATCCCTGTACTTATTATTGCCTTAGCCCTTTCCTTTATATTTGGTACAGGCTCATTTTCGGGCGCTTTAGCCATTGCACTGTATACCTTCGGAATAATATGCAGGCTGACATGGAAGGACATAGAGCAGGCACCAAAAAACACTATGGAAGCATTATGTGCCGCCGGTATAGGTAGGACAAAAGTTTACATAACTACTGTATTTATTGATATTTCTCCCAATTTTCTTTCAAACTGCCTTTATGTGCTTGAAAGCAATGTAAGGCATGCGGCTATTCTTGGATATGTCGGGGCGGGCGGCCTGGGGATAATATTAAGCGAGAAAATATCCTGGAATGATTACTCAAAGGTTGGAATGATACTTTTATTGCTATTTGCAGTTGTATTTATCATAGAAACGCTGAGCACATATCTCAGGAGGCTTTTAAACGGAGAACTTAATACACAGGTTAAAGGGGCAATTCTGTGGATAATAATTATTTTTGCCATGCTGTGCATATTTTCAATTGACCCGCCGAATATTACGCCTGCCGGCATTAAAATATTTAAAGATATATTTTACGGTATAACACATCCGGATATGGGGCTCATTTTTACACTATCCGCAAAGGGGGTACCCTATCTCCTGTTGGAGACGCTTTGTATAGCCGCTGCCGGGACATTTATAGGGGCTGCAGTATCAGTTGTAACAGCGTTTATGGGCAGCCGCAATATAAACGGCAGGGTATGTTCAGGTATTATGAAGGTTATAATATTGGCAGTCAGAACAATGCCTGCTGTAATTTACGGGCTTATTTTTATAAGAGTTGCCGGACCGGGCGCCTTTACCGGGGTTCTTACGCTTGGCATGCTTAGTACAGGTATGTGCACAAAGCTGTATATAAATACTTTGGACAGTATGGATAAATCCACAATGGAGAGCATGCGGGCAATGGGAGTGCCAAAATTCGCGGCGCTTCGCCATGCAGTATGGCCGGAGGTGAAAAACAGGTTTTTCGCGTCTGCAATGTACCGCTTTGACGTGAATTTGAGAGAGGCCTCCGTACTTGGGCTTGTCGGTGCCGGTGGTATTGGCACACAGCTTATTTTCTCAATGAGCGGCTATTTGTGGAACTATGCCGGAGCCTATATTTTGGGCCTGACAGCCCTTATACTTATTGTTGATAAATTAAATTCATCAATAGTTTGATTTTTGCAATTCTATATGATAACATCATTTGGCAAGGATATTTTTGTGAAAGGATTGAAACTGATGGATTTTAAATATGAAGCGGCCGCGCTTATTGCCAAGGCTGCCGATATGGATATAAATGAGATAGAAAGCTTTATTGAAATTCCCGCTAAAGCTGAAATGGGCGATTACGCATTCCCCTGCTTCAGGCTTGCTAAGTCTATGAAAAAGGCGCCTAATATGATAGCTTCTGAATTATGCGGCAAAATTAATGAAAAAAAATGCTTTTCAAAGATTGAGCCGGTAGCGGCGTACATTAATTTCTTTACCAATAAGGGAATGTATGCAGAAACTGTTATGGAAAAAATTATTTCTGAGGGCGAAAATTATGGAAAGACGGAAGAAGGAAAAGGAAAGACTATAGTTATAGATTATTCGTCGCCAAATATAGCAAAGCCTTTCCATGTTGGACATCTTCGTTCAACCGTTATCGGAAGCGCCCTTTATAATATTTTTGAAAAAATGGGCTATAAATGTGTTGGTATTAACCATCTTGGAGATTGGGGAACACAGTTTGGTAAGCTGATAGAGGCATATAAGCTTTGGGGATGCAAGGAAGATGTCGAGGAAAAAGGAATAAGCGAGCTTACGAGGATTTATGTAAAATTCCATGAAGAAGCTGAAAAGGACGCGGCCCTTGACGACAGAGCAAGAGCGTGGTTTGTTAAAATGCAGGAGGGCGATGAGGAAGCTTTAACACTTTGGAAATGGTTTTATGACATAAGCATAAAGGAATTTGAGCGTGTTTATGAAAAACTGGGAGTTAAATTTGACTATTATACAGGAGAAAGCTTTTATAATGATAAAATGGCGCCTGTTGTGCAGGAGCTTAAAGATAAGAACCTGCTTACTGAAAGCAGCGGCGCTATGATTGTGGACCTTGAGGAAGCAAAGATGCCCCCCTGCCTCATTATAAGGACGGACGGCGGTACACTTTACGCTACAAGGGATATAACTGCGGCTCTTTACAGGAAAAAAACTTATGATTTTGATAAGGCATTGTATGTTACCGCCATTGACCAGAACCTTCACTTTGCGCAGTGGTTTAAAGTGATTGAGAAAATGGGATATGACTGGGCTAAAGACCTTGTACATGTGCCCTTTGGCCTTGTAAGCCTTGAAGACGGCAAGCTTTCAACGAGAAAAGGAAAAGTAGTCCTTATGGAGGAGCTTCTTGATGAGGCTGTAAAAAAGACAGCAGGCATAATTAATGATAAAAATCCTGACCTTCCTGATAAAGATGAAGTTGCAAAAACAGTCGGAATAGGTGCCGTAATATTTGATGACCTTTACAACGGCAGAATTAAGGATATAGTATTTTCCTGGGACAGAATGTTAAATTTTGACGGCGAGACGGGCCCATATGTCCAGTATACGCACGCGAGAGCCTGCAGTGTTCTTAAAAAAGCTGATTATAATGATAATATGAAGCAAAATATTGACTATTCTGTGTTGACGGATGATGCTACCGTTGAAGTATGCAAAACTCTTGCCAATTATGCGGCTAAAATCAAGGAGGCTTCAGGAAGGTATGAACCCTCGGTAATTGCAAGGTATCTTGTTGATTTGTCTCAGGCATTTAATAGATTTTATCATGACAATACTATTTTGACTGATGATGAAAACGTGAGAAAAGCCAGACTTGCTGTTGTTGACGCGGTAAGAATTGTAATTAAATCAGGATTAGCTATTCTTGGTATTGGTGCCCCTGAACAGATGTAAACCTTAATCTACACAAACTGTGTAACCAAGGCATGGATTAGGTGCGCTATAGAACTTAAGCATTAAAGGCCGCAGGGCGTTTAGAATAAATCTTAATCTACACAAACTGTGTAGCCAAGGCTTGGATTAGGTGCGCTATAGAACTTAAGCATTAAAGGCCGCAGGGCGTTTATAAAACATTAATCCACACAAATACATTTAAGCTGATGTTTCACGTGAAACGTCAGCTTTTTTTATTAAAGTTTTTATGTTTCACGTGAAACTAATAAATAGTAGTTTTTTTTATTGCGAGATTATGTTATCATATAAAAACAAAGGCTCTTTTTATATAAAAATAGCATTAACTTGAGGAATGATGCAGAATGAATAAAGTAAGAATAATTGCTGTGGCAAACCAAAAAGGTGGCGTAGGCAAAACAACAACTGTTGTTAATCTTTCGGCATGCCTTGCTGAACAGGACAAAAAAGTGCTGGTTGTAGATGCTGACGCCCAGGGAAATACCACAAGCGGATTAGGCTTGGAAAAAAATAAAATTGAAAATACATTATATAACGTGCTGCTAGGCGAAATATCGGCTAAAGAAGCTTTGCAGGAAACTATTGCAGACGGCGTTGATTTAATTCCTGCCAACATGAATTTATCAGGTGCTGAAATAGAATTGGTAGCTCTTGACGAAAGAGAGTATATAATGAAGGAATGTATTAAAGAAGTACAGGACAGCTACGATTATGTGCTTATAGACTGCCCTCCTTCGTTGGGACTTGTAACATTAAACGCGCTGACTGCGGCGGATACGGTACTGGTACCCGTCCAATGCGAGTATTTTGCACTGGAAGGCATGGAACAGCTGTTTCATACAATTGGGCTAGTACAAAACAGGCTTAATCCGGCATTGGAAATAGAGGGCGTAGTTTTTACAATGTTTGATTCCAGAACAAATCTTTCACTTGAGGTTGTAGATGAGGTGAAAAAGGTTTTAAAGCCGTCAATGTACAGCTCTATCATACCTAGGAATGTAAGATTAGGGGAAGCC
>CAUHBX010000166.1 GCA_959604475.1 uncultured Eubacteriales bacterium | reverse complement strand
TAAAGTCAACGTGTCCCGGTGTGTCTATTATATTAACCCTGTGTCCTTCCCAGTGACAAGTAGTAGCAGCAGATGTAATTGTAATACCTCTTTCCTGCTCCTGCTCCATCCAGTCCATTGTAGCTGTACCCTCATGAGTATCGCCAATCTTATAGTTACGGCCTGTATAGAACAAAATACGTTCTGTCAGAGTAGTTTTACCTGCATCGATATGAGCCATAATACCAATATTTCTGGTCTTGGCAAGTGGGAACTCTCTGTCTGCCACGTTTATTCCTCCTTCATTTGTCAGGCGGCCGTAAAGTCAGCTTTACGGCTGCCGTTCATCCATGTTGTTATATTACCATTTGTACTGTGAGAAAGCCTTGTTTGCTTCCGCCATTTTGTGTGTTTCTTCTTTTTTCTTGCAAGCCCCGCCTGCATTGTTAAGAGCGTCAAGGATTTCTCCGGCAAGACGTTCTTCCATTGTTTTCTCTCCACGTTTTCTGCTGTAAAGAGTAAGCCATCTGAGGCCGAGTGTACGTCTTCTGTCAGGTCTTATATCCATAGGAACCTGATATGTCGCACCGCCGACACGGCGTGCTTTTACCTCAAGCACAGGCATAATATTGTTGAGTGCTTCTTCGAAAGCTTCCAAAGGTTCTCTTCCTGTTTTCTCCTCAACTCTTTTAAACGCACCATATACAATTTTTTCAGCTACACCCTTCTTACCGTCAAGCATGATGCTGTTGATAAGCTTTGTAACGAGTGTGCTTTTGTATAAAGGGTCGGGTAAAACTTCTCTCTTTGCTACATGTCCTTTTCTAGGCACGATTCTTCCCTCCTTAATAAAAATATTCTCTCATCGGTACTCGCACAGTCCAAATGCTGCGCGTACATGCCAAATACTACAATATCTTAAATGCAATACGCAGATTGTATTGATTGTATAAGGCATTACTCAAATTTTTCAAATTACTTCTTTGCTGCTTTAGGACGTTTAGCGCCGTATTTAGAACGGGCCTGCATTCTGTTATTAACACCTGCGGTATCAAGAGTACCTCTGATGATATGATAACGAACACCGGGTAAGTCCTTTACCCTTCCGCCCCTGATAAGAACAACGCTATGTTCCTGAAGGTTATGTCCTTCACCGGGGATATAAGCTGTAACTTCAATACCGTTTGTAAGACGAACTCTGGCAATCTTTCTTAAAGCTGAGTTAGGCTTTTTAGGTGTTGATGTTTTTACGGCTGTACAAACACCACGGCGCTGAGGGCAAGAAATGTCTGTTGTCTTCTTTTTAAGAGAGTTAAGACCTTTCTGAAGAGCCGGAGCAGTAGACTTTTTATCTACAGTCTGTCTGCCTTTTCTGACTAACTGGTTAAATGTTGGCATTATAGTGCACCTCCTTATAGAATTAATACTTTTCTGCCATTGCAATTCAGTTTCCTCCGCGTACTTTGCAGCACGCACATAAATGCCCGTAAACAGGCACTTTGTTAGTGTATCATCGACACAATATATTTGTCAACATTTTTTTCGGCTATTATTAAAAAATAACACGAATATTTGGTTAGATTTAACAAATTATATCAAAAACCCCGAGAATACTCGGGGTTTTCTTAACATCAGTCCTCTTTATAGCCAAAATCGTTCATATCTTCAAAGTCAAAATCAAAATCATCCTCAGCGTTTTTATCATCAAGTCCTGTGTCTATATCAATATTCCTGTATCTTGCCATACCTGTACCTGCAGGAATAGGCTTACCGATAATAACATTTTCCTTAAGTCCGTTAAGAGGGTCAATCTTGCCTTTAATAGCAGCCTCGGTAAGAACTCTTGTCGTTTCCTGGAATGAGGCCGCAGATAAGAATGAGTCTGTAGCAAGAGAAGCCTTAGTAATACCAAGTAGAACTCTTGTTCCAATTGCGGGCTCAAGTCCCTTTTCCTCAAGCTCTGCATTAGTATCTTCAAATGTAAGCCAGTCTACAAGACTGCCGGGAAGGAATTCTGTATCTCCAATCTCTTCAATCTTAACTCTCTTGAGCATCTGGCGTACAATAACCTCAATATGCTTATCATTTATTTCAACACCCTGAAGTCTGTAAACACGCTGAACCTCCTGAATCATGTAGTCCTGAACTCCCCTTAATCCCTTAATTTTAAGGATATCATGGGGATTTACAGAACCCTCGGTGATTTCATCGCCGGCTCCTATTACATCGCCGTCAAATACCTTAATCCTTGAGCCATAAGGAATTAAATAGTCCTTGGCCTCTCCAGTTTCGTTATTAGTTACTGTTACTTCACGTTTTTTCTTATTATCAGTAACTGAAACTGTTCCGCCAAACTCAGAAATTATAGCAAGTCCTTTAGGTTTTCTTGCCTCAAAAAGCTCCTCGACACGGGGAAGACCCTGTGTGATGTCATCTCCGGCAATACCGCCTGTATGGAATGTACGCATTGTAAGCTGTGTACCGGGCTCTCCGATGGACTGAGCAGCAATTATACCAACCGACTCGCCAATTCTTACTGAACGTCCACTTGCCATATTGGCTCCGTAGCATTTCGCACATATACCGATTTTTGAGCGGCATGTAAGGACAGTCCTTATAAGAACGCTTTTTATTCCAGCTTTTTCAACTCTTTCGGCTTGGTCAGGAGTAATCATGGTATCCGCGGGAACAATTATTTCTCCCGTTTCAGGGTCAATAATGTCATTAATTGACCATCGTCCCCTTAATCTGTCCTGAAGGCTTTCAATTACCTCGTTGCCGTCTACAAATGAGCTTACCCAAAGGCCGGGGGCTTCCTTGCCCTCAGGTGTGCAGTCCCATTCACGGATAATAATATCCTGAGATACGTCTACAAGACGTCTTGTAAGGTAACCTGAGTCAGCTGTACGAAGAGCTGTGTCGGTAAGACCTTTACGGGCACCATGAGCGGAAATAAAATACTCAAGAACCGAAAGGCCCTCACGGAAGTTTGATTTGATGGGCAGCTCAATGATACCGCCTGAAGGGTTTGCCATAAGTCCACGCATACCTGCAAGCTGTTTAATCTGGCTGTTGGAACCACGGGCACCCGAGTTTGCCATCATGAATATATTGTTATATCTTCCAAGCCCTTTAAGAAGCGCATCTGTGATTTTATCGTTTGCAATATTCCATGTTTCAATTACCTTATTATGTCGTTCATCATCAGTCATAAAACCACGTCTGTATTTCTTGGTAATTTTCTCAACAGTTTCCTCTGCTTCAGCAAGATACTGTTTTTTCACTTCAGGAATTTCCATGTCCGAGATTGAAACAGTAAGTGCTGCCTTAGTAGAGTACTTGTAGCCCAGAGCCTTAATTTTGTCCAGCATATCAGCCGTCTCTGTCGCTCCGCATCTGTTGATGCATTTATTTATAATTTTACCGATTGCCTTTTTATCTACAAGGAAATCTATTTCATATCTGAACTTCTCATCCTCATTAGTCCTGTCTACATACCCAAGCGTCTGAGGAATTGCCTCATTAAAAATAATACGCCCTACAGTGGTAACGACAATTCTGCTTTCCTGTTCGCCGTCAAACTCAAGTACCCTTCTTACTTTAACAGGCTCATGGAGTGAAACCTCATGGTTTTCATAAGCAAGTATCGCTTCCCTCTCGTCCCTGTATATTTTATATACAGGATGGGTTATAGGATTTCCCTCTCCGTCAAGCACCGGCTTACCGTCTGCATCCGTTTCAGGAATTTGCTTAACAAGTTCATCCTTGCAAAGTGTAAGGTAGTACATACCCAATATCATATCCTGTGAGGGGACTGTAACAGGCGCTCCATCTGAAGGCTTAAGGAGGTTATTTGGTGAAAGCAGCAAAAATCTGCATTCGGCCTGCGCCTCAACTGAAAGAGGAACATGCACCGCCATCTGGTCACCGTCAAAGTCAGCATTGTAAGCCGTACATACGAGCGGATGAAGCTTAATTGCCCTACCCTCAACAAGCACAGGCTCAAACGCCTGAATACCAAGCCTATGAAGCGTAGGAGCACGGTTGAGCATTACAGGATGCTCCTTAATAACGTCCTCTAAAACGTCCCAGACCTCTGTTTGAAGTCTTTCAATCATCCTTTTTGCTGATTTTACGTTATGCG
>CAUHBX010000165.1 GCA_959604475.1 uncultured Eubacteriales bacterium | reverse complement strand
ATTAATAAGGAAACCGGAAAAGCATACTTTGACGCTAACGCGGTATTTGATTTAAATGGCTATAAGGTTGGCGTATTTGGACTTGATACTGCTGAAACGCTTACAAAGGCAAGCCCCAGCAATGTTAAGCTTGTTAATTTCCTTGATAAAGAGGATATGTTTAAAGAGGCACAGGCGCAGGTTGACACACTTAAGGCTGAGGGCTGCAGCTACATTATCGCCCTTACACATCTTGGTGTTGACGAGGAAAGCACAGGCAGGCGTTCGTTAGACCTTGCCGAGGCTGTCAAAGGAATTAATCTTATCGTTGACGGACACAGCCATACAGTAATGGACGGCGGACAGAAGGTCGGCGATACATTAATCACAAGCACAGGCTCATATCTTGCAAATGCTGGTACAGTTGTTATTGATAAGGCAACAGGCGCGGCTGAAGCTAAGCTTATATCAGCAGCTGACTATGCCGCAGGAATTAATCAGTATAATGAAGATGTTAAGAAACTTGTTGCTGACGATGTAGCTGAGGTTACAGCAGCATATTCTAAGGTATTTGCTGAAACAGAGGTAGCACTTGAAGGGACAAAAGAGCTTGTCCGTTCACAGGAGACAAACCTTGGCGACTTTACGGCCGACGCATATCTTTATACAGCTCAGAAATACGCTGATGAGCGTGAGCTTGGCATTACAGTTGACTGCGCTATTTCAAACGGCGGCGGTATCCGTACATCAGTAGAGCCAGGCGATATTTCAATGGATACTCTTGTAACGGTATTCCCCTTTGGAAACAACGTATGCTTTGTAACAATAACAGGCGAACAGCTTCTTGAGGTACTTGAGGCTTCAACATTCTGCACACCTGAAACCATCGGAGGATTCCCTCAGGTTGCAGGCATTGAATATAAGCTTGATATTAGCGTACCCTATGAGAATGGCGAGCAATATCCCGATTCAACATATTATGCGCCTGCTAATCCGGGAAGCAGAGTAACAATTAAGACTGTTAACGGAAAAGCTTTTGACCCTAAAGCAAGCTATACTGTAGCTGTTAACGCATTCCAGGCGGAAGGCGGAGACACATACTATCAGTTAACACAGAATTCTTATTTCTGCGATACAGAAATCCTTGACTGCGACTCACTTATCGAGTATGTAAACTCACTCGGCGGAGTAATCGGAGAGCAGTACAAAGAGCCTCAGGGACGTATTGAAATAGTAGGAGAAGCTCCTTCTGTTGAACCCGAAGTTACAGAACCCGCGGTTACAGAGCCTGTGGTTACAGAACCCACGGTTGAGCCAGTTCCCGAAGTTCTTCCTGCATCTGATGTTTATGTTGTAGTTAAAGGCGATAACCTTTGGAAAATAGCTAAGTCACAGCTTGGTGACGGAAAGCTTTGGACAAAGATTTACGAAGCTAACAAAGAAGAAATAAAAGACCCCGGCATGATTTATGTTGGACAGGAACTTACACTTAAATAAATTCAAAAAGGCGCCTGAAAACAGGCGCCTTTATTGTACTCAAAAAAGCAGGCACGCTTCATTATGTAAATATGCGTTTGCGCATATAAAACATAGTATTTTACATATTATTCAGAAAATTCATGTAAGTGGTATTTGATAACAACCTCAGTTGTGAACTCGGTACCTACACCATGTCTTTTATTTTATCCATTACAGTCTTTATCGGCTTATAGAGCGCCAGCATAACAAAAAAATTTCCAGCACAATGCGCTACGTCCATAGGTATTCCTGCCACCCACCATGCAAATGCCGCTTTAAATCCTCCCGTAAAAATGTAAACAAGAGAGCACAGTCCGCCGAATGCCAGCCCAAATACCGCTGACACCAGCGACCAAAACAAAATACTTTTTTGTTTGCTTAGTAAAAGAGTTATTCCTGCCAGCAAAGGCCAGACATACAGATACATTACCGTCCATATATTAAAGCCCCATATCATGCACTCAACTGCAATAAAAACAAATATGGCAAAAAAGACCTTCCTTCCGAAATACAGGGCATACATTATAATCAAAAATGAGACTATCTCTATATTGGGCAAGAAGGATATAGCCATTTTTCCCACTGTCAGCGTAGCGCTCATAACTCCGATTTCCGCTACGTCTCTGGCCGTTATTTTAGAACTCATTTCATTTCCTCATATACTATTTCAAATGCGTCGCCGTCGGCTACAGGTTGTTATTCCACGCAAAAGGTACAGTATTCCCCATTAACATAAAATCCCCAATCGGCCGATATATTATCGACAGTCACGCCATTTACAGTATCAATATAAAGGCCGTACTGCCCTTCTTCGCCGCTGTAGGCAAAATCCTGTTCACTCAGCTCATCAAGTACCTGTTTAAGGAACTTTGCCTGGGTATTGGCAAAATACTGGCTTTCTTTACCTTCATTATCAATAACCGTAACGGATACGGATTTACTTCCTTCAGTTATATCCGGCCTGTTAGCAGAATATATTCCCAACATAACAGCTATTGCTGCGGCCACAACGATAATCGCGTATAAATATTTTTTGTTTTTCATAGCTTCCTCCAATTTGTGTTATATATCAGCCAAAATATTATAAGCCTAATGGGAATAAAATACAACTTATACAGGCTAATTTTTTCAATCAACCCTCTCTGGCATAGCCTTAAGGGTTTATACATATTTATATAAAAACAGCGTCAACAGGAGCGCATATGAAATTTAGAGCATTATATTTAAAGAACTTTAAAAACACAGCCATCATAGCAGTGCTGTGCGCAATAATAACAGCTGCGGGGATAATAGACGACCGGCGTACGGTTGAAGCCATGCTTCCGGTTGAGAATAAGGTTGTTATTATCGATGCCGGGCATGGAGGATTCGACCCAGGTAAAACAGGTACAAACGGAGACAATGAAAAAATTATCAACCTTAAAATCGCCACCTATTTACAGCAATACCTTGAGCAAAGCGGCGCCATTGCAATTATAACCCGTGACAGCGATGAAGCGTTAGGAGACTCCAAAAAAGCCGATATGGCAGAGAGAAAAAAAATAACCAACGAAAGCGATGGGGACATACTTATAAGTATTCATCAAAATTCATTTACCTCAGGCAATGCTTCCGGAGCGCAGGTATTCTACTATAAGGCAAGCGACGAAGGCAAAAAGCTGGCGGAGTATGTTCAGCAGTCCTTAATAGATACTTTGGATAAGGATAACAACAGGCTGGCAAAGCCGAATTCGGACTACTATGTTCTTCGTACAACAGAAATACCCGCCGCAATTGTGGAATGTGGGTTTTTAAGCAATACAGATGAAGAAGCCAAGCTTAATACTGACGATTATCAACAGCAGACTGCGTGGGCAATTTATAAGGGAATATTGAGCTATTTCAATGGAAATTAATTATTGCGCTTTGTTTGATATAAATATTTTACCAGACAGACTGTTTCTATCTTCATTCACTGAATAAGCCTCAAATAAATATGAGGCTTATTCAGTGGGCTAACTCCCTTTTCTTCATTAGGCGGCAATATCAATAGTTTATCCACACACTCTCTCCTGGCAAACTTTTTACTCATTCAAGAAGTCAAGAACAACTTTATTAAATTTTTTATATGCTGTCTGGCATAAATCATGTATGCCGTATTCCTCTGCTGTAAAACGAACCCATCTGCAATTTTTCATTGCATCACTCATCCATTTTCCATGTTCGGGAGTAGTCAACATGCTTAAATCCCCGGTTATATACATAGAAGGCACAGTAATTTGGGTAATAAGGTCACTCCAATCAAGCATAAGATGGTCAAGCATGAGTTTTGAAACGAACTCCTTTTGAGCCTCCGCCATTTCAGGACGCTGGCATATCTTTTCCCAGTACCCGTCCGGAATCTGTTCTGATGTTTCTTCGTCAAAGAACATTACACCTCTGTGGAAACACATTTCAAACGCTTCCGTAATGGGTGAACCTTCCGGAAGCCACGTATTGCCATACTCTGCAATAGTATTAACAAGCATCCAGCAATCCATACGGTTAGTCGAAGTACGGGCAATGTCATCCGCCTTATATTTAGGATTGGCCACAATAGCAGCCGGCTCCTCGTCAAAAATAACCTTATTGATTTTTTCCTGTCCAAAAATT
>CAUHBX010000164.1 GCA_959604475.1 uncultured Eubacteriales bacterium | reverse complement strand
TTGCTATTTTACAGTCTGTACCTAAAATGCCGCTGATAGTATTTAGCAGATTATCTACCCCAGCGCCGATTATCACCTGCTCAGTACGGCAGCTTACGCCTCTGGAACTGTAAATGTGAGACGCTACAGCCTTTCTCAGTTCATTATCACCCTCCGGCGGGGCGCTTCTCAATATATACGGATTGTACTCATTAAAGCAGTTCTTCATAAGTCTGCGCCATGTATTATAGGGAAAATTCTCATAATCCACCCCGTCTGTGGCAAAATTGAATTTTATATTTGTGCCCTTCTCTTTTATCCCATATAATAGCTGAGGCTCCGGCTTTACAGCGGAAAAATTAAACTCATCAATATCACATACATAATAGCCGCTCTTCGCACGCGCCTCTATAAAGCCCTCGCTTAATAGCTGGCTGTAGGCTGTCTCTATGGTATTTACACTTACATTCAGGCTTTCTGCCATTTTTCTTTTGGACAAAAGCTTGTCCCCAGTTTTAAGCCGTCCGTTTTGTATTTCATCCTTGAGCTGGGTATATATTTGGAAGTACAAAGGCTGTCCCGCATCCTTATTAGTCAGAGTTATCATAGGCCCTCCATCTGATACCATAATATTTTCATAAACTGACAGTTTTAATACAATCAGTTTAATAGTATTATAGGTCACATAATATTTACAGTCAATAAGGGGGACACATTTATGAGCGGAACAGCAATAAATTCAAAATCATCAGTAAAAGCTTTAGCAGTCAACGGGCTTTCTATTGCCCTTGTATTTTTAGCAACCGGTTTTATTAACATACGGCTGCCTATTGCGGCCAACGGAGGGCTTATCCATTTGGGCAATGTTCCCCTTTTCCTTGCTGCAATAATTTTCGGAAAAAAGACCGGGGCAGTCTGCGGCGCATTCGGAATGGCCCTTTTTGACCTTTTTTCAGGCTGGACGCTGTGGGCGCCGTTTACATTTGTTATTGTTGGGATAATGGGATACGCTGTAGGAAAAATTACTGAAAAAGATGAGCACAACACTATATTGTGGTACTTGCTTGCAGTTGCCGCAGCGCTTATAATAAAGATAGTAGGCTACTATATAGCTGAAGCCATAATTTATGGCAACTGGGCCGTTCCTGCCGCCAGCATCCCCGGCAATATCGTCCAGGTTCTTGCCGCAGCCGTTATAGTAGTGCCTTTGGCTAAGCCGCTTAAAAAGCAGCTTCAATTGATTGCAAGGAGTTGATACTATGTACAAAATAATGACACCGGGACCTACCCAAGTTAGGGATAACGTAAGGGCTGCAAGAAGCCTTATAACAACTAATCCAGATATTGACAAGGATTTTGCCGAATATTATAAAACAACCTGCGATATGATAGGAAAAATAATTAATTCTTCCGGAAACATTTATATACTTTCCGGCGAAGGCATACTCGGCCTTGAGGCGTCCTGCGCCTCTCTTACCGACCAAGGTGACAGGGTGCTTATAATCGATAACGGAGTTTACGGCAAGGGCTTTGGAGACTTTGTCAAAATATACGGCGGTAAACCCGTATATTATACTAAGGATTATCATAAACCCATCGACCCGGCGGAGCTTAGTAATTATCTTGAGGGTGACAGCAATTTCAAATATGCTACCCTTGTCCACTGCGATACCCCAAGCGGCATATTAAATGATGTTGCCGCCATATGCCCCATACTTAAGGAATACGGAATCCTCACTGTCGTGGACGCCGTTTCGTCGTCGTTTGGAGTGCCTTTAAATGTGGATGAATCACAGATAGATATTTGCTGTATGGGCTCACAAAAGGCCCTTTCCGCACCTCCGGGGCTTACTATGCTTTCCGTAAGCGGCGGCGCCTTAAAGGCAATGGTTGACAGAAAAACGCCTATCGCCTCTTTCTACTGCAATATACTTACCTTTAAGGACTATTACACACAGAAATGGTTCCCCTATACAATGCCCATCAGCGACATTATAGGGCTTAATAAGGCCGTTAAAAATGTGTACTTTGACAAGACAGTCTATGAAAGGCACGCTGTTATAGCCCAAGCCTCCAGAAAGGCTGTTAAGGCCGCCGGCCTTAATCTTTATCCGGACTGCGGCTACTCCGATACGGTAACGGTGGTCAACGTACCTGAAGACCTTACAGACGACCAGATACTTGATACATTGAGAGATGATTACAACATACTTCTTGCAGGAAGCTTTGATATGCTTTCGGGCAAGGTATTCAGAATCGGCCACATGGGAGAGAATGCCAATATCAGAGACATGGCTGAAACCTTCCAGGCCCTTGACAAAACCTTTGCCAAGCTTGAATATCCTTTAAAAGCCAGCATGTATGAGGTATTTATGGATGATATAAATAAAAATATTATTTATTAAGCTATAGGCACAGCATTTATCGGCTGTGCCTATTTATTTGGAAAAATTTAAGAAAAAAAGCCTAGTTTCTTTAAAAACACCATGTATACTATAGAAAACGGACTATTGGGAGGGATTAAATGAAACGGGCAGCAATTTTATTAACATGCTGTATGACAGCGTTTGGCCTGTCAGCATGCGTAAGGACAGACGAGGCCGCAGACAAGGGCAGAAAGCTTATCGACTATGAGACAACAATTTTTAAAGAGCTTACCATTGACGCGGGTGACCCTGTTACAGCGGAATTTGAAGTCTATCTTTCAGAAAACGAAGGAAATATCTTTTATATTGAAGCCTCTGAGGATACAGATATTACGCTTAAATACACCTACAGCACAAACAATGAGGACGGCGTTGAGCTCGGATATTACATCGAGGGCGAGGACGGCAGAACCACAATTGAGCTTTCCTCCGCAACAGCCGAAGCATATGAGGCGATTTGGTCAAATGATACCGTTCACCTAAAGAAGGGCATGAATATTATCTATATATCAGGAAATGATGTCACCTGTAAAATGTACTGCGAAATAAATGACCTTGACAGAAGTAAAATAACCTATGTGGGCGGAAGCCCAAAGGATAACCAAATGGAGGAGCTTCCTTCCCTGGGCGAAGACTAATTAAAAAGGACAGCCGATTTCGGCTGTCCTTTTCAGTACAGTTTATTTTCATTTATAAATATGTCAAACTGGGCTCTGACCCGTATCTCCAAAGGGTGCTCATTAAATCGTTTTCTTTCATACAACAACGCCATTCTTTCCGCCCTGATTTGCGCAGCCCTTTGGGACACATTGCATATTCTAGCGATATCGGCTGCGTCCCTAATTCCGAGTCCAAACAGCACCGTTGCCGGCATAAGCAGGTCCCTTGCGAATATTCCGGCCTCATAATCCGTCCTTTCCGTTATATATGAAGGATTTTTTGCCAGAAGGCAGCATCCAATGCCCTTAGCGATTAAAAAGCGGATGCTCCCCTTGTTCTCCAAGGTATTATTTACAAAGACCGTCTTTATCCCGTCTATGGTTTTGGCAAACATTTTGCCGACAGCCTCATCCTCATAAATATATCCGGCCTTAACAGCCCTGTCAAAAGAAATCACACTAACTCCGCAGCAGCAGGCCACCCGGTCAAGGCCTACGGGAAGCGAAGAAACACCGCTGTTAATCAGAGTCTCCCATGCTAAATCCCGGCCCCTTTTATAGTCGTCGTAATTTCCCATATAACCACCTTATTCAGTCAATGATTCCATTCCAATAAGCGCCGCGCCTATAGCACCGCAAAGCTGGGCATTATCTGATATAAACACCTTTTCACCCAGTTTTTCTTCAAGGGCCTCAACAATACCTTTATTTTTAGCCACGCCTCCGGTCATTATATAACCCTTTTCACCGCCGAGCCGCTTCACAAGGGATACCGTTTTTCCCGCCACCGAATTATTAAGCCCGTGAATAATATCAGCCGGAGGCGTATCCTGAGCCACAAGTGAGACAACCTCAGACTCTGCAAATACCGTACACATATTTGAAATAACAACATCACTTTTCCAATGAAGGCCAAGCTCGCCCATTTCGTCCAGCGTAAGCTCCATTGTCCTTGCCATCATATCAAGGAACCGTCCGGTGCCTGCTGCGCATTTATCATTCATTACAAAGCTCAGAACCGAGCCGTTTTCATCAATTCTTATTGCCTTGGAGTCCTGGCCGCCGAT
>CAUHBX010000163.1 GCA_959604475.1 uncultured Eubacteriales bacterium | reverse complement strand
TTATAAGGTTTTTAGCCTCTGAATTCCTTTCGGGCTGTAGCCCATTACTGAAACATATATATTGCCTCTTTCTATTGATATAAACGCAAAGGTTTTGCCCATGCTCCCTCTTGGAAGGGATATGCTCCCGGGATTCATAACCAGTATTCCTCCCTCATTTTCCAGATACGGAACGTGTGTATGCCCGAAAAGGGCTATATCAGCTTGTTCTTGTGCGGCATTGAAATAAAGGTTATCAGTATTGTAATATACCTTCTGCCTGTGTCCGTGCGTCATATAAATCCGTTTTCCGCCAAGCGTTAGTGTACGCTCAGAAGGATATAAGCTTCCGTAGTCATTATTTCCACAGACTTGATACAGTGGAATATCCGGGCAAATAATTCTAAAATTAAGTGTATCATCAGTACAGTCTCCTAGATGGATTATACAGTCAATTTTAGATCTGTATTTTTCAACGAGTTCGTTCATTATTTTTGCATCATTATGGCTGTCGGAAAAAACCAGAGCCTTCATTTATTATATCTCCTTTTCCAGCAGGGCAACCATTTTCCTTAAGGCCTTGCCTCTGTGGCTGACTGCGTTTTTTTCCTCGGCCGTAAGCTCAGCACTTGTCATGCCGGCCGGCGGATAGAAAAATATAGGGTCGTATCCGAAGCCGCCTTTACCGGCTGGAGCGTCGGCTATGCGTCCCTCCATAGTATCCCTAACGGTCAAAACTCTTCCGTCTGGAAATGCCGCTGCTACAGAGCATACAAATCGCGCCGTTCGTTTTTCCTCTGGAACTTCTTTTAAACGTTCTATAATCATTCGGTTCTTTTCTTCATAGGGCGTATCATGTCCAAGATAACGAGCTGAATATATACCCGGCTCGCCCCCAAGATAATCAATTTCCAGGCCGCTGTCGTCCGATAAGCAAAGGCAGCCTGAGTATTCACACACTGTTTTTGCCTTAATTGCGGAATTTTCATCAAAGGTCTTACCGTTTTCTTCTATTTCAATATTTATGCCGGCTTCCCTCATTGATAAAATCTCAACGTCCTTATGGGCAAGAAGAGCGCGGAATTCTTTCATTTTACCTTCGTTTGTAGTTGCTATTATTATTTTAGTCATTATAATGCTCCTTTGTAAAATAATCATAACAAGTATATCATTTTTAAATAGAAAAAGGAATAGCGCTGTTGACATATCCTTTTGCAGGCTGTAAAATCCTCAAATGGTATGTTCATGGTTTAAAAACCGTTTATTAACGTATTTTTTATTTTTTGTTCATACAGAGTTCAAATATACACCCTATAATTCAAAGCATAGAAAATAAAGATTATATCTTTTATATATTCAAGGAGGCTTTTATATGAGTTGGTATGAGGAAACATCAAAGAATGATAATAATGAGGAAAATAATAAAAGAAGTGAACCTGTGGACAGCGGAGAAGGAAGAAGCGTTGATTCACAGGGATATATAAATCCTGACGACCCATCGCACAGGCAAGAAAAGCTTGAAAATGTTTACGACAAACCATTTGAAGGCACTGCAAGGGAAACCTTAAATACCCCTGTACCTGCTGACCACGCTGGTAAGAAGGAAAACGAAAAGGAGCCTGAGCCTGAAAAAAAAGATGAGAAACCGGGAAACGGCGGTTCTGAAAGGGTACCCTATTATGAGGTGAAGGTTAAGCCAAAAAAGAAGGGTGTGACCTTTGGCAGAGTTATTGCAGCCTGCCTTGTATGCAGCTTGGGGCTTGGAACAGGCCTTGGGGCAGGATATGGAATTGCAAGGTCTCTTAATCGAACACAGGGAAGCACATATGACGGAGTGCTTACAACTACGGCGTCTGCCGTTTCATCTATTAAATCAAATTCTGCAGCCGACGCTATATCTGCTGTGTACAATGCTGTTGTAAGTATTACTACACTTACGCAGGGTACTGCCAACTATGGACTTTATTCGGTTCCATATCAGGCACAGGGAGCTGGAAGCGGAGTTATTTTTTCTGAGGACGACACATTAGTATATGTAGCAACTAATGAACATGTTATTAACGGCGCCCAAAATATAGCTATTGCCTTTGATGACGCCGATGAGACGATACCTGCTACGGTTGTGGGGTATGATGAAACAACTGATTTAGCTGTTCTTTCAGTTGAAAAGGCTGACCTTGAGGCACAGGGAATTAAAAATGTCACAATAGCTACCTTTGACGATTCAGGAAACGTATCTCTTGGTGAGCCTGTAGTTGCAATTGGCAACTCGCTTGGTGAGGGCAAAACCACAACCGGCGGTATGGTAAGCGCAACAAATAAAGCGGTTTCTGTTGAAGGAAAGGAACTTGAGGTTATTCAGACTGACGCGGCAATCAATCCTGGAAACAGCGGCGGCGCCCTTGTTGATTATTCAGGTGCGGTAATAGGCATAAATACGGCAAAACAGCTTATGACAAAGAGCGGAACTACCACAGAGGGTGTCGGATATGCCATACCGTCGAGCATAGCTGTACCTATACTTAAGGAAATCAGGGAAACCGGTTCGGTTGAGAAGCCTTATCTTGGTATTACAGGACAGAATATAACAAATCAGCTTTCTGAGCTTTACAGACTGCCGGTAGGAGTTCTTGTAACATCAGTAATAAGCGGAGGAAGTGCTGAGTCAGCCGGAATTCAGGAGGGTGATGTCATTGTTTCATATAACGACAAGAATGTAATGGATATGGATATGCTTGTTTCGTATATAGGTGAAAGCAGCGTAGGAGATGAGGTTAAAATAGGAATTGTAAGAAACGGAGATACGTCTGTTGAGGTTACCGCGATTCTTGGCAACGTAAATGACCCCGGTACGGTTGTCGAGGGAAGCGCTCAGTAAAAACAATCCTTCGGCTTCCGACAAGCCGTTAGGTTCAGATATACATGCGGGCCGCAATTTCTGCGGCTTTGCTGTTATAAATTAATAATGTCACCCTTATAAAACTTGGAGAGTTGATTAACTCTCCTTTTTTTAGGAGTAAAATTTGGGCGCCAAAATTTTATGAAAATTCCATTTTTAAGTTGCAAAATATAAAATCCGTGTTATAATAGTAAAGACAAATGTGCGTGACAGGTGGATAACACCTTGGATATAGGAGGAATAACATGGCAGAGCAAAACAGAGTACCATCATATATTGCTGAAAGATTTAAAGGCGAGTCGGCTTTCGCTATACTCTCAAAGGCTAAGGCGCTGGAGACAAGGGGAATTGACGTTATTCATCTTGAAATAGGACAGCCGGATTTTCAGACACCACAAAATATTATGGAAGCAACCGACAGAGCAATGGCGGAAGGATATACAGGCTATGGCCCCACTCTCGGATATAACGAGCTGAGACAGACCGTTGCTGACTATGCTAAAAGATACAAAAATCTTGATGTGACAATGGATAATGTAGCAATAGTCCCTGGCGGAAAGCCGACTATGTTTTTTACCATGCTTACACTGGTCAGACCGGGAGATGAGGTTATTTATCCAAATCCTGGCTTTCCTATATACGAAAGCTGTATAAAGTTTGCGGAGGGAGTGCCGGTGCCGCTTCCCCTTACGGCAGACAATGATTTTAAATTGGATATAAAAAAGTTTAAGAGCCTTATTACACCTAAAACAAAGCTTATTATTATCAACAGTCCATGTAATCCTACTGGAGGTGTTTTTGATAAGGACGACATACTTGCTATGGCCGAGGTGCTTAAAGACAGGCCTGATATATTTATACTATCAGATGAAATTTACGATAGGCTTATATTTGAGGGGGAATCATTTTCGATTGCTTCACTGCCAGAGTTTAAAAACAGGACTCTGGTTCTTGATGGTTTTTCGAAAAGCTACGCTATGACGGGCTGGAGAATAGGCTACTGTATAGCTAATGCTGAAATAATTAAGCAGTTTGAGATGATTATGGTTAATTCTGTTTCATGCACATGCTCATTTACACAGATGGGTGCGATTGAAGCGCTTACGGGACCCCAGGACTCTGTAGAGCAAATGAAAGCAGAATTTAAGAAAAGAAGGGACTGGCTGGTTAAAGCGCTGAATGATATTGAGGGCATTGAATGCCGTATGCCAAAGGGAGCATTCTATGCTTTCCCGAATATATCTTCCTTTGGGCTGACCAGCAG
>CAUHBX010000162.1 GCA_959604475.1 uncultured Eubacteriales bacterium | reverse complement strand
GTATTATGGCATTGATTCTCTCTATATAATAAGGGCTGTTTAATATGTAAATTAAGACTGCGGTAAACGCTGCTATTGCCGCAAAACATATTATGGCATATCCCTTTCCCTTACTAATTTTAAAACAACCTCTGTTTATAGCCGCCGTTAAAACCGCAAACGCTGAAGCCGTCAGCAATATAAGTCCAGTTGTAGATACAAGCTTAATAAGAATAACCGCTAAAATCATATATCCGGCTCCGCAGAACAAAATCCCGTCATACGCTCTTCCACGCATTGAATATACAAACGCTGCGAATATAATTGGATATATCAGAATAAGCAGCATAGAAATATTAATGCTGAAAAAAACATGTGACATGTTTACTCTCGGCATACATAAATAGGCAAATATACCCAACATAGCTGCCGCTACATATATTAATACCGAATACCTGCCCAGAAAGGTAACGTCCAAAAAGTAGGCCGCAACAAAAGCCGCAAAAGATATAAGTACAGGCAGCAAAGTTCCCATATCAAACAAAGATGAATCTCCGCTGATATTCCTTAAAAACAATCCAAAGATAAATATTATGAATGTTATCAGCAGCATTTTATACTGTGGTTCAGGCCTATGGGTAATATTCAGCTGTTCGCCTATGGCTACCGGGTCGCCCATTTGTTTAAGAGCCTTATCAATAGCCAGGTTTTCATCCATGCCAAATTCGATATATGCATCTCTTTGGTCGTTAAGGTGATTTTCAATTTCATTTGCAACACTTGCCCTTGCCTTTTTCCATCTAATCTGCTCACAGACAATTCCGGAATACTCTTTTATTTTATCAGTATGCAAAGCTCACACCCCCGTTTAAAACCTTATTAACAGCCGAGGCATAACTGTTCCATTCCTGCTTCTTTTCTTCAAGAATTTTTTTGCCCTTTGATGTTATATGATAATATTTACGTATTCTTCCTCCGCCCGCAGTATCATCATAAGATTCTATGCAGCCATCTTTCTCTAATCCATGTAAAATAGGATAAAGGGTTCCAGCTTTAAGGTTAAAAGTTTCATCGGATTTTTTCGCCAATACTTCTATCATCTGATAGCCGTACATATCCTTTTCCTCCAAAAGCTTAAGTAATAGAGTAGATGTGCTTCCAGTAATGAGGCCTTTATCAGCAGACATATATATTCCTCCTATATATAGATAATCTATATATAAGTATATATCGATGTTCTATATATGTCAATAAAAAAACAGGGGTATTATTATACCCCAACTTTTTATTTAAGCTGTTCTTTTACAAAATCCTTTATCTTCTGGCGCTCACAAAGATTATTATGAAGCACTTCCCTTTTTTCAATATCCTTAACAGGTTCAGGAATTTTAACCCCACTTATTTTTTCAAGTTCACTCATCAATTCAAATGCATCGCATTCTTTGTATTTTTCATCAATTGCAGTACAAACATCTTTTGCAAACTTATAAGGGCTGGCAGTTGAGACTATTACTGTTGGAGTATCATCGCCGCTTTCCTTGACATATTTGTCATTAGAAGCATAAGCAACCGCAGTATGCGTATCAAGTATATAGTCTGCATTGGCATACATTGTTCTTATAGCTGTAAACGTCTCATCCTCATCGGCATATTCTCCGACTATATCGTTAGCCTTTACTGTCATTCCGTATTTTCCTTTTTCAGATAAAGACTTCATATACTCAGCTGTATCTTCCTGTGATGTAAGCATACATACGAGCCTTTCCAGGTTACTGGAAATCAATATATCCATCGAGGGGCTGACAGTCAGCATAAATTCACGGTTTCTGTCATAGGTTCCAGTACGGAAGAAATCATAAAGCACCTTGTTGCTGTTTGACGCACATATAAATTTGTTAACCGGAAGTCCCATCTTTTTGGCAAAATATCCGGCAAGTATATTTCCGAAGTTTCCGGTAGGCACCGTGAAATTAATCTTATCACCCACCTTAATTCTGCCGTTTTTCACGAGCTGGCAGTATGCATACCAGTAATAAGCGACCTGCGGTATAAGCCGTCCAATATTTATTGAGTTGGCAGATGAAAACATAAAGCCCTTTTCATCAAGTTCCTTTATCATTTGTTCATCTGTAAATATAGACTTAACAGCGCTCTGGGCATCGTCAAAGTTTCCTGTTATCGCTGCAACACATACGTTTTTCCCGTTCTGTGTAACCATCTGGCGTTTCTGTACAGGGCTTACCCCTCCGTTAGGATAAAATACGATGATTCTTGTTCCTTCAACATCGGCGAATCCTTCAAGGGCTGCCTTACCCGTATCTCCAGATGTAGCTGTCAGAATAACGATTTCCTTTTGTATGTTATTCTTTTTAGCTGATGTTTTCATAAGATAAGGGAGAATTGAAAGAGCCATATCCTTAAAGGCTATTGTTTTTCCATGAAAGAGCTCAAGAAAATATATTCCGTCCTTTTCGACAACAGGAGCAATCAAATCCGTATCGAATTTTTCATCATATGCGCTATTAATACAATAGCGAAGTTCTTCTTCTGTAAAATCAGTAAAAAACAGACTCATAACCTCGTAAGCAAGATTTTTATAGTCCATCTTTGCAAGCTCTTCAATGCTTTTTTCCATTACCGGCATCTCATCCGGTATAAAAAGCCCGCCGTCAGGACAAATTCCTTTAATTATCGCTTCAGAGGCTTTTAATTTATAATTTCTGTTTCTAGTCCCGATATATGTAATGTCTTTCATATGCTCACCCTTTTCTAAAATTAGTTTGATTATATAAGATGAGTAAAAGAATGTCAATCGGAGACATAAAAACCGCCGCTTAAATAAGCGGCGGTTAATCCAGCAGCATTTTATTAACTCTCTTTAATTTTTTCAGAGTTTCCAATTGCATATGCCTTAATACACTGTAAAAAAAGCTGAAATCTTTCTTCTCCCAATATAAGCGGGTGTTTTCCGTTTATGTCTCTTTGAATTGGCTTGCCATTAAATATACCTTTATCAAGGCTGTAATCAACGAAAGGATGAGCTTGGACAGATATATCCACATTAAGTTTATGGCACTCTTCAATAAAATGCTGTATTGAGTTTATGTAATCTTCTGTATCACTGGCTGAAGCAGGAATTTTTGTTCCTCCCCAAACGCCTGCGTAATGGACTTCATTACCGGAATGTACCGGGAATATTAAAGATATGCCTCCCGGCGTATGCCCCGGAGTAAAAACAACTTTAATTTCTGTTGTCCCGCATTTTATTACATCGCCGTCTTTTATATATACGTCTATACCAGGGTCGCACACCTCTCCCTGAAGGATTCTGTCGTCTCCCAGCGGTACAATGACCTCGCGCATATATTTATGGTCTATTTCCGTCATATAGACAGCACAGCCAGTTTTTTCTTTAATATATTTTGCCGCTCCGTAATGGTCGACATGTCCATGGGTTATTATAATTTTTTTAATATTTTTAGGATTAAGGCCAAGTCGCCTAAGTCCCGGAAAAATAATTTGTTCTCCATCCTGTTCAGAGTTCATAGCATCAATAAGAACAATTCCATCTTCTGTATTTAATACTATCGTTCCGACAAAAGCCGTTCCGATAAAATACAGGTCGTCAAAAAGCTGTGTAGGCGGAAGCGCAAACAAATCAGAAATATTTTCCACTATATCCGGTATATCCGTTGGAATATACAGCACACCGTTCAAATCACAGCCATTAGATGCTTCAAAAGACCTTTTCATAGCATTCACCTTCCATTTAATTTTGGATTAGAAATGCAGGTTTATTCATCGCACCTTTATTTTAACAGTCCCAAAGTATTAATCAATAGAGCTATTGAAATAACAAAAATAAAGATGTTTTCCGCAAATCATTTTGCGCACAGCGCAATAAAGTAATTGTAGTAAAATAATTTACATGACAATTATAATATAGCTTCGGTTGAGAAGGCCTTTAAAATAATTGAATTTATGGCCGAAAACAACGGTGCCATGTCTGTAACTCAAATCGCAAATAGGCTGGAGTCATCTGTCTCCAGTATAAACAGGTTTCTTCTTACTTTGTCAGATATAGGTTATGTTGCTAAGGATTATTCAGAAAACAGATACTACCTTACAGACAAGTTCCACATTTTATCCAACAAGCTTCTAAGTCAGAATAAATTATTGGAA
>CAUHBX010000161.1 GCA_959604475.1 uncultured Eubacteriales bacterium | reverse complement strand
CGCTAAAAAGCGGAAAGAAGGGAATTATTGAATGTGCGGACGGCAGCACACTGTTTCTTGATGAAATAAATTCGCTTCCGTATGTCCTTCAGGGAAAAATGCTAAAGGCGCTTGAAACAAAGACTATTCAGCCCATAGGCTCGGTGGAGGACAAAAAGGTTGATTTCAGGCTTATAACCGCCACAAATAAGGATTTATCCGAAATGGTAGCCTGCGGGGAATTCAGGGCGGACCTTTATTACAGGCTGAATGTAGTCAATATGTACATTCCGCCGCTGCGTGAGCGCAAGGATGACATTATCCCTCTGGCAAATACGTTTATAAACTATTTTGAACAGCAGTACGACAGGAAAAAGTGCCTGTCTTATAACGTATATGACATGATGACCCGCTACGACTGGCCGGGAAATGTAAGGGAGCTGCGAAATTTTATAGAGAGGCTGATTGTTATGACCCCTCCCAATGTTAAATATATAAAAAGCATAAGCAGCTCAATGTTTGAGCACAGCAATATAGAGAGTACTATGCCAGTTTCCAAAAGAAAGAGCTTTACAAAGGAAGATATTATTGAGGCCCTGGACAAGTTTGACGGACACAGGGATAATACGGCAAAATATCTTGGGATTTCCAGAAGGACGCTTCAGTATAAGCTTAAGCAATTTGAAATAATCTAAATCCCTCCCAATAAAAAGAGACGCATTATTATATGCGCCTCTTGTCTTTATCTTCTATGCAGATATTTTTCCCTTGTGGCCATTCCGCCTCTTATGTGCCTTTCCGCTTTGTTAACCTCAAGTACTTTTCTGACGGAGCGTGCCAGCTCAGGGTCAATTTTTTCGACTCTGTCAGTTATATCTTTATGTACCGTAGATTTGCTGATACCGAATTTTCTGGCTGTTTCTCTTACTGTAGAATTGGACTTTATAATAAAATTAGCTACTTCCACTGCCCTTTCCTCAATATACGATTTCAAAAAAAGCACTCCTCTAAACAATATCTTGGTTATGTATATGCTTAAAGGCCGGGCTTTATGAGATTTTAGGGCGTGCCTGTGTTAATTATCGCTCATCGGCTGCATAATCGAAAGCCTTTTTGTCATCCATTCCGTATTTACAGCCTGCTGAAGCGCTTCGTCCCTTGTTATGACGCCCTCCTTAACCATTTTAAGCAGGCTCTGGTCCATGGATATCATACCCTCGGAAGATGACTGGGTTATAACATTATTCTGCTGGTAGGGCTTTGCCTCCCTTATGAGGTTTCTTATGGCGCTGTTTACCGTCATTACTTCAAATACAGGCCTAAGCTCATTATTTACGTCCTTGACAAGCTTCTGCGAAACAACTCCGCCTAAAACGCCGGCAAGCTGCACCCTTATCTGGTGCTGCTGCGACGGCGGAAATGTATCAATAATTCGGTCGATTGTATTGCTTGCACCCAGCGTATGAAGCGTGGATATAACAAGATGCCCTGTTTCGGCCGCAGTCACAGCGGTACGTATAGCCTCCGCGTCCCTCATCTCCCCTATCAGAAGGACGTCCGGCGTTTCCCTAAGCGCCGCCCTGAGAGCCGCATTGTAGGATAATGTGTCCGCGCCGACCTCCCTTTGTATTACAATGCTTTTATCATGCCTGTGCAGGTATTCTATAGGGTCCTCTATTGTAATTATATGCGCGTTTCTGGTTCTGTTGATTTCATCTAAAATGCAGGCAAGGGTTGTAGATTTCCCGCTTCCGGCCGGTCCAGTCAAAACTATAAGCCCTCTTGTTTTTTTGGCAAAGGCCATTACATTGTCGGGAATATGCGCCGTTTCCCTATTTGGCAGGTCAAACGGTATAACCCTTATTATGAGGCCATAGGTTCCCCTCTGGCGCAGGGCGTTTATACGAAATCTCGACAGCCCGCTTACAGCGGCTGAAAAATCGTCGTCACCGCTTTCCTTTAACGCGCTCATATCCCTGTTTTCTGCCAGCTCATATATTTTTTCGCTCAGCACAAATGTATCCACGGGCGTAAGGGGCTCTCCCTCTCTCAACAGCTCCCCCTTGATTTTATAGGCAGCCGGAGAACCGACAATAAACAGTATGTCTGAAGCGTTCAGGCTTACAGCCCTTTTAAGATAATCCAGCAGTTCCATATTACTCCCTCCAAATCAGTCGGCTCCTATTAAAGGCAGCGCTTCCTCAGTATAGTTCAGAACGCTGTCCTCGTTTACGCCGCTGCTCCATTCCAGCACATCGACGGTTCCGTCATCATTACGTACCAGATGGATATTCAAATTCTGATACTCTGTTATGGGTATAGTTTCCATAAGCTCAGTCCCTGTGCCGACGATAAATTCCGCCGCAAGCTCCGCGGCCTTGGCGTCTGCCCTATAGTAGGCAGCTGTGGCCTCCGCGTTGATTTGTGAAAGTGCGGAGTCCGACCTTGCAGAAGAAAGCGTAAGCGTTGAGAACACCGCAAGGCACAGCACCAAAAGTATATTTATAATCGTTATAATTCCTATTCCGGCATGAGCGGTGCTCCTGGCTTTACTCATATATGCTCAGCTCCTTCGCATAGGAGAACGGAAGGGAAAATATTGTTTCGTCCCCGTATTTGACCTCAACGCTGGCGCTTATAACCCCGTCTGCCTCCTTAATATCCTTGAAGCTGTATGTATAGCCGGCCCCGCTTTGTCCGTCCCGAAGGCAGCCATTCGCTCTTCCATTCTCCACTGCGCTCTGCGCTATATAAACCGCGTCAGTCAGCCTTTTGCTGTCACTGCTCAGCTTTTTTGCGTTCAAAAACAGTGCCGTGCAAATTACAGCGCAAAGCACAAAAATAAAAATGTTCAGTATAAGCTCTGTTAAAAACAAGGAGGATTTATTGTCCCTCATATCCTATCTCCCCCATATCCATGAAACCGCTCCTAGGGGCAACGGCAGCGCTGCTTATTTCCCCGCTGTAAACCGCCGTTATATCAATACCTTCAGCCTTCGCCTCCACACTCAGGCTGTCAAGGGGCATAAGCCCTATCCCGTCCGCCGGGGCAAGGCCGGAATCAACAGAGGTATAAAGCTCCCTCAGCTGCCCGTCAAAGCAGTATATAGTTGTCACATATCCGCTTTCCTCAAATATGAAAACGGCGTCATTTCCCCCAAAGCTTCCAACGCCTATGCTGTTTTTAATATCGCCCCTGCGTATCTGGTTGGTTATATATGAAAGCGCCGTCCTCTTTGTGTAATTGCTGTCTGAAAGGCTTACAACGCTCTGGTAAACGCCGCTTCCGCCTGCTGCCAGAAACATGGCGGCGGCAAAAAACATCCCGCAAACAATAAAAACCGAAGCTGATTTAACAGCATCCTTATTAACTGCAAATCTCACCGGCTACGCCTCCTTCTCAAAGACCGTTATGTCCGGCATAATATTGGAGCCTGTAAACCTGTAATCAATAATATAATTTTCCCTGTCCAGATATAGGCCGTATTTATCCTCAAGATAGCTCAGGCTCTGCGGATAAAAGCCCTCAACGGCATAGCACTGAACTGCGTAGCGCCGTACTGCCTGCTCGGTAAGCTGCAGCGATTCCTCACGGTTTTTGCTTCCAAGCACATCAAGCATCAGCACAGAGCCGGAAATCATTAACGCAGTAAAAACAAAAGGCAGAATTTTTCTCATATACAGCCTCCTATATTCCGGCTGAGGTTATAACGCCCAAGAGCGGAAGCATAACCGACAGAAGCACAAAGCCCACGCTTACACAAAGTATGATGACAAGTATATACTCAAACCTGCCAAGCATAGCGCTCATTCCGGCGTCTGACTCCTCCTTGCATTTGCCTGCAATAAGGCCCATAGCCCTGTCGGGCGTACCCGCGCCTGCTCCTGCCGACAGTATGCCGCTTTGCATGCTGTCAAATATGCCGCTTTGCTTAACGGCGCTTGAAAACGGCTCGCCTCTTGCGATAAGCGCCTGGCAGTCACTGATTTTACCCTCTATGGAAGAACCCTTTAAAAGCTCCTCCGTCATATCCATCGCCTGTTCTATAGGCAGGCCGCTTGAAAGCGACAACGCCATAGACGAGGCAAACCGGCTTCTGTCCACATCCACACATACTCGGCTTTTAGGAAACAGCTTTGAAAAAGACTCGGCCCCGTTTTTTAGGTAAAAATTATAAACAATA
>CAUHBX010000160.1 GCA_959604475.1 uncultured Eubacteriales bacterium | reverse complement strand
TGGTGTTTGATAAAAATACTTGTAGCTAAACATTACGTTTTGTGTAAAATTATAAATAAGCATGTTGTAAAATGCGTGTAATAAACAATTATACTAAAATAATTATAGTACGAGCTTGGTAATATGTCAAAATTAATTATATTGCTGTAGCTAAAATAAATTCATTAAATTTGAAAAATTTCTAATGATAAGAAATTTTCATATAGAACCATATGTAAACTTGTGGTATACTAACTAATAATGAAATTTTAGAGATACGGAGGAACGAGATGAAAACACTACATCCTATTGAGCTTGGTATTGGCGGCAGCGGAACGGTATACCGCAATCTGACAGCTCCTCAGCTTGTTGAAAAGGCTCTTAAAAATGGAGAGGGAATATTATCAAGCACGGGTGCGCTTGTAGTTAATACGGGTAAATATACAGGCCGTTCGCCTGATGATAAATACATTGTTGACTGCCCATCGGTTCACGATGACATTGCATGGGGAAACGTCAACCGGCCTATGAAGAAAGAGAACTTCGATATAATAAAAAGTAAAATGCTTGCTTATCTCCAGAATAGGGAACTATACATATTTGACGGGTTTGCAGGGGCGGATAAGAAGTATTCTAAAAGCTTCAGAATTATTAATGAGCTTGCATCGCAAAATTTATTTATTAAAAATCTTCTTGTGGAACCGACTGAAGAAGAACTTAATAGCTTTGCACCTGAATTTACTATAATAGCAGCACCGGGCTTTAAATGTATTCCGGAGATTGACAAAACAAACAGTGAGGCGTGTATTGCTGTTGATTATGAGCAGAAAACAGTACTTATTGCAGGCTCCCAATACAGCGGAGAAATAAAAAAGAGCGTATTTTCTGTTATGAATTACGTTCTTCCTAAAAACGGCGTGTTATCTATGCACTGTTCAGCTAATATAGGCAAAGAGGGAGATACAGCTATATTTTTCGGACTATCGGGAACAGGAAAAACAACGCTCAGCGCTGACCCTGAAAGAAGACTTATTGGCGATGACGAGCATGGCTGGTCTGACGACGGTATATTTAATATTGAGGGCGGATGTTACGCCAAGTGCATCGATTTGACAGAAGAAAATGAGCCTGAAATTTACAGGGCAATTAAATTTGGAACTCTTCTTGAAAATGTTGTAATTGACCCTGAAACTGGTGAGCCTGATTACAGTAATGGTACTCTTACTGAAAATACAAGGGCGGGATATCCTGTATGCTATATTCCTAACGCGGAAATCAGCGGAAGGGGAGAGCAGCCCAAAACAGTTATATTCCTTACAGCCGACGCATTCGGTGTGCTTCCTCCTGTTTCAAGGCTTGATAACGACATGGCTATGTTCCATTTTGTGTCTGGATATACAAGCAAGCTTGCCGGAACAGAAAGAGGGATTACAGAACCCCAGACAACGTTTTCAACATGCTTTGGTGCGCCTTTTCTTCCTCTTGAACCAAGTGTATATGCAAAAATGCTTGGCGAAAGGATTGAGAAAAACAATTCGAGGGTATTTTTAATCAACACAGGCTGGTCAGGTGGCCCATATGGTGTAGGCAGCAGAATAAAGCTGAAATATACAAGGGCAATGGTTGCTGCTGCTATTTCAGGTGAGCTTGATAATGTTGAATATAAACTTGATGACATATTTAATGTTTATATACCTCAGTCATGCCCTAACATACCAGAAGAAATGCTTAATCCTGTAAATACTTGGAATGACAAAGAGGCTTATGAAAAAACAGCTAAGGAACTTGCTGGAAAGTTCAACGAGAATTTTAAAAAATATGCACATATGCCTGAAAACATTGTAAAAGCAGGACCTAACTATTGATATTTAGTCCTTCAAAGACGGAATTATTCCGTCAATGAGGGACTTTTTATTGGAACGCCGCAAAAATGCACATTAAAGTGTTTTTATTTTAAGAGAAGAAAGACGAGTTAAACAAAATTAAAAAAACAGCCAAATAGAACAGCCAGGTTATTGACAAATGAGAGCAAAATTTGATAAGATTTGTTAAATTAATGGCAGTATAGTGAATTGGGAGAAAGGAATGTGGAAATGAATAAAATTGTAAAAGAAGGACTTACATTTGATGACGTGCTTCTAATACCCGCAAAAAGCAGCGTACTTCCAAAGGATGTTGACCTTACAACAAGACTTACAAATAAAATTATTCTTAATGCTCCGATTATGAGTGCAGGAATGGACACCGTTACAGAATCTAAAATGGCTATTGCTATGGCCAGACAAGGCGGTATCGGTATTATACACAAAAATATGTCTATTGAGAAGCAGGCGGAGGAAGTAGACAGAGTTAAACGTTCTGAGAACGGAGTTATTACTGACCCATTTTTCTTATCAGAAGATCACTATTTATACGACGCAGTAGCGCTTATGGAAAAATATCGAATTTCCGGTGTTCCTATTACTAAAAACGGCAAACTCATTGGAATTTTAACAAATAGAGATATTCGCTTTGAAACAAATTACAATAAAAAAATCACAGATGTAATGACTAAAGATAACCTTATTACTGCACCTATAGGAACCACTCTTTTAGATGCGAAAAAAATATTGACAGTACACAAGGTAGAAAAGCTTCCTATTGTTGATGATGAAGGTTATCTGAAAGGCCTTATAACAATTAAAGATATAGAAAAGGCTATAAAATATCCTAATTCTGCAAAGGACTCACAGGGAAGACTTCTTGTAGGTGCTGCAGTAGGAGCAACAGCTGACGTGCTTGAAAGAATGGATGCACTTGTAAAGATGAGTGTTGACGTAATAGTTATCGATACTGCTCATGGACATTCAACTGGCGTTATTGAGGCTGTTAAGAAAATAAAAACGGCATTTCCTGATGTACAGCTTATAGCAGGAAATGTCGCTACAGGAGAAGCTACAAGGGAACTCATTGAAGCCGGAGCTGACTGTGTAAAGGTTGGTATTGGACCTGGTTCTATCTGTACGACAAGAGTAGTTGCAGGTATTGGTGTTCCGCAGATTACTGCGGTTATGGACTGTGCTGAGGCTGCCAAAGAGTATAACATTCCAATTATTGCTGACGGCGGCATTAAATATTCTGGAGATATTGTTAAAGCTATTGCTGCCGGGGCCAATGTATGTATGCTCGGAAGCTACTTTGCGGGATGTGAGGAAAGCCCAGGAGAAACAGAGCTTTACCAGGGAAGAAAATATAAAGTATACAGAGGTATGGGTTCACTTGCGGCTATGGAATGTGGAAGTAAAGACAGGTATTTCCAGGAGGATTCAAAGAAACTTGTGCCTGAAGGCGTTGAAGGACGTATAGCCTATAAAGGCAGCGTTGAAGATTCCGTTTATCAGCTTATGGGCGGACTGCGTTCGGGCATGGGTTACTGCGGAACAGCTACAATAGACGATTTAAGAGAGAACGGTAAATTTATAAGAATGACAAGTGCGGGCCTTAGAGAAAGCCATCCTCATGACATACAGATTACAAAAGAGGCGCCTAATTACAGTGTTGAATATTAATTCGGGAGGGCATTATGAATAACGAGTACGTACTTATACTTGACTTCGGAGGACAGTACAATCAGCTTATAGCAAGACGTGTGCGCGAATGTAACGTATATTGCGAGGTAAAGCCTTATAATATGCCAATTGATGAAATTAGGAGACTTAATCCTAAGGGTATCATTTTTACTGGAGGGCCAAACAGCGTTTATGACGAAAAGTCACCTCATATATCAAAAGAAATATTTGAACTTGGAGTACCTGTTTTAGGAATATGTTATGGCTGTCAGATTATGGCATATACTTTAGGCGGAACTGTATCATCCGCTAATTCAAAAAGTGAATATGGAAAGACGGAAGTAGCTGTTGACGAGGCAAGCAAATTATTTAAAGGAATAGTTAAGAAACAGATTTGCTGGATGAGCCATACAGATTATGTGACAGAGGTTCCCAGTGGGTTTAAGGTAACTGCGTCCTCTGCAACATGTCCTACAGCGGCTATGGAGTGCGAAGAAAAGAAGTTTTATGCAGTCCAGTTCCACCCTGAGGTTAACCATACACAGAATGGAAAAGATATGCTTAGAAATTTCCTTTTTGAAGTATGCGGATGCAACGGCGATTGGATAATGTCAAGCTATATTGACGAACAGATTAAAGCTATAAGG
>CAUHBX010000159.1 GCA_959604475.1 uncultured Eubacteriales bacterium | reverse complement strand
ATTGTTATATTAAGCGTTAACCTCAGCTTCTGCTTCGGCCTTTACTTTATTCTTATTTTTACCTGTCACTTTGTCAATGAATACAGCGATAGCACCGTCGCCTGTTACGTTGCATGCGGTTCCAAAGCTGTCCTGTGCGATGTAAAGGGCAATCATAAGGTTGAGCATTATAGGATTGAAGTGGAGCATTGACTCAAGTACGCCAAGTGCCGCCATAACCGCACCTCCGGGTACGCCGGGTGCCGCAACCATTGTTACGCCAAGCATAAGTACGAAAGGAAGGATTCCCATAAATGTAACTTCCATGCCGTTAAGCATCATAATTGCAATTGCACAGCTTGTAAGTGTGATTGTACTTCCTGAAAGATGTATAGTTGCACAAAGAGGGATTACGAAATCTGCTACCTCTCCTCTGACTCCGTTTTTCTTTGTCTGCTCAAGTGTTACAGGAATTGTAGCGGCAGATGACTGTGTACCAAGAGCTGTAAAATAAGCTGGAATCATGTTTTTAAGCAGTGCAAACGGATTTTTCTTTGATACGACACCAGCAATAACATACTGGAAAACAAGTATTCCAATATGAAGAAGTATAATTACTCCAAATACCTTAATAAATACGCTCATAATCTCAAAAACTGTTCCTGAGAACGCAAGATTTGAGAAAATTCCAAATACATGGAAAGGTAAAAGGGGAATGATTATGCTGGCAATTACCTTTGATATAATTTCCTGGAATTCATTGAAAATTCCTTTAAGCTTTTCAGCCTTCGTTACCGCAATACCAAGGCCAAGTGTGAATGAAAGTATAAGTGCACTCATAACTCCCATAATTGCAGGCATTTCAATTGTGAATAATCCGCCTACCATGGTTTCCTCTGCATTCTGAGCATTTTCAAGTACTATTGAGCCTACCTCAAGGAATGAGGGGAATGTTACTGAATCTACAAGGAACGCTAAGCTTCCTGCGATAATTGTTGATAAGTAAGCTACAAGAGCTGTTATAGCAAGCGTCTTTCCTGCTCCGTCACCGAGGTCGGCAATACCAGGTACAACAAAACCGATGATAATAAGAGGGATAACAAATCCTAAGAACTGATTAAATATTCCGTTAAAAGTTGCAAAAATTGCAATAAGTTTTTCGGGGGCTACTAAACCTACTATTACACCAAGTGCAATGGCAATAATAAGTTTAGGGAGAAGTCCGAGTTTTTTCTTTGACATTTTTATATAAGCCAAAAATCTTTTAGTTTTGGCTTTCCTCCTTTTCTTTTATTTATTTCATTTTACCTTTTATATATCTTAAAGAATTTCATACCCGTTTGATTTAAGAAGTTCCATTATTTCATTTACGTGCTCAGGATTTCTTGTTTCAAGAACCATAGTAACAACACATGAATTGACCTCAGACCTCAAGTCCTCTCTTTCATGGTTGATGCTTATTATATTTGCCCCTGTCTTAGAAATAAGCTGTAACAATGAAATAAGCTGTCCGGGCTTATCAATAACCTTAGTTTCGATATTTGCTATTCTTCCTGTCTTGTTAAGGCCCTGCGTAATAACCCTTGAAAGAGTATTAACATCAATATTACCGCCTGAAACTATGCATACGCTCTTTTTACCCTTAAGTCCCGCCTTATCAAACATAACTGCAGCAAGCGCAGTAGCACCGGCGCCCTCTGCAACCGTCTTCTGTTTCTCCATAAGTGTAAGAATTGCAGTTGCAATTTCTTCTTCAGATACAGTAACTATTTCATCAACGTATTTCTGGCACATTTCAAATGTGATGTCGCCTGGTCTCTTAACTGCTATACCATCAGCTATTGTCGAAACCTTCTCAAGCTCTGTCACCTCGCCATTTAAGCGTGACTCGTACATGCTGGGAGCTCCGGCTGCCTGCACCCCAACAACCTTGCAGTCCGGCTTTAAGGCTTTTATAGCATATGATACGCCGCTTATAAGTCCACCGCCTCCGATGGGAACATAAACCACCTCAACATCGGGAAGCTGCTCAACAATTTCGAGCCCTATTGTTCCCTGGCCTGCTATAACCTTTTCATCATTAAAGGGATGAACAAATGTATAGCCCTTTTCTTCCATGAGTTCTTCTGCTTTTTTTGCAGCGTCGTCATAAACACCGGGAACGAGTACAACCTCTCCGCCATAGCCTTTTGTCGCCTCTACCTTTGAGATAGGTGCTCCTGCAGGCATGCATATTACCGATTTAATTCCTTTTCTTGTTGCAGAAAGCGCAACGCCCTGGGCATGGTTGCCGGCTGAGCATGCAATAACTCCTTTTGAAGCTTCTTCAGGTGTAAGGCTTGATATTTTGTAATAAGCGCCTCTTAACTTGAAAGAACCCGTAAGCTGAAAATTTTCTGACTTGAGATAAATATTCTCGCCGATTTTGTCAGCCTTGATAACAGGTGTAACACCAGCTATCTCTTTCAAAACCCTCTGTGCGTCAAAGAGCATTTCCAATGAAACCATAATATATCCTCCTTATATTATTTAAAACATTTATTATTTGAACAACGTGTTTTGTTTCTTTCCGTGAACATTATAAGAATAAAAAATATTTTAGTCAACACAATTATTTTAAATTTTGTATTTCTACGGTGAACTTTAGGCTATTTTTAATTAAAAAAAGCCATTTTTGTCTTTGCATCAAGGACATCAATATTCACAGGGTGAATATTTGCGCGAAATGCATAATGATAAATTAATATTTTATAATTTTGGTACGAAATTTTGTTGAAAATCACGTTTTTTGAAGATAATATTTGTAGAACCAAAATCAAGGCAATAAATGGTATCAAAACTCTTACTTCAGGCAATACTAAACAGTAAATATGAGAAATTTAAATGGTATTGAATTTATTAAAAAGCGGTATCACGGACTTTAAGTGAAAGTTTTACTTACATTTTAGCAAGTTTTATGATAAGATATTATATATACAGTATACATAAAAATCTTCGGAGGTGTGAGCATGTTCCAAAAAGGCGATTTGATTATCTATAATAACGAGGGTGTTTGCCGGGTGGAAGACGTAGGACCTCTTAAAAATCTTTCAGACGGACAAAGCGAAAGACTATTTTACAAGTTGTCCCCTGTCTATGGAAAGGGTTTTATCTTTATACCGGTAGATACAAAGGTATTTATGCGTCCCGTTATAACAAAAGAAAAAGCGCGGGAGCTTATTACTAAAATCCCCAAAATTAAAAGCAGCGAACTTGATACAAATAACCAGAAGCAGCTAAACGAATATTATCAGTCTTCTTTTTTATCACATGAATGTGAGGACCTTCTTCAGCTGATAAAAACAGTTTACTTAAAAACACAAAAGCAGATTTCATGCGGCAAAAAGCCAGGCCAGACGGACCAGCGCTATATGAAACGTGCCGAGGAGCTTCTGCATGGAGAGCTTGCCATAGTGCTTGGTATACCGTGCGATGAGGTAACTTCATATATCGAGAAAGCTCTCGCCTCAATAGAAACATCTGAAGAAATACAGTGCGGTTAATACATTCTCTGGCGCACTACTTCATAGATTAAAACTGCCGCCGCCACGGAGGCATTAAGAGATTCAGCCTGTCCCGGCATTGGTATCCTAATCAGGCAGTCGCACAATGCTGCGGCTTTGTCAGAAAGACCCCTTGCCTCATTGCCCAGCATAAATGCGCAGCCGGACTTCAGGTCTAAATCAAAATAATTATTCTTTCCTTTTAAATGAGCGGCATAAATTTTTATGCCGTTTTTTTTCATTATTGATGTAATACATTTTAAATCAGCATTCTGAACAACCGGAATTTTAAATACCGAGCCCATTGTTGAACGCAGAACCTTTGGATTATAAAGGTCGACACTTCCTGTAGAAAGTATAACCCCGTCAGCGCCTGCGGCATGTGCCGTACGTATTACAGTGCCGAGATTTCCCGGGTCATTCATCTCCTCAGCAATCACATAAAAACCTTTTTCTCTAATAATGTCTTTAATCTCATATTTTAATTTGGAGCATACAGCAAGTATACCCTGAGGATTTTTTGTGTCGCTGACTGTGTTAAAAAGCCTATCGCTAATTATATAGCAGTCTGCCCTATCCCTGTAACAGCCGATATCGTTTTTCGTAGCAAAGCTTTCTGAGAACACCATTTTATCTATTATTGTATTTTGTGGTATTTCCGATACAAAGCGTAAACC
>CAUHBX010000158.1 GCA_959604475.1 uncultured Eubacteriales bacterium | reverse complement strand
TTCCTTCAATCTTCTATCTGGTTAATTCTTCTGATATGCCTTTCATCATTTGAAAAAGGCGTATCGAGAAATATCTTGACAATCTCTGTTGCAAGGCCGGGGCCGATAACCCTTGCGCCCATTGTAATAATATTCGCGTTATTATGCTCCCTAGTCGCCTTCGCAGAGAAGCAATCGTGAACAAGCGCGGCACGGATACCCTTTACTTTATTGGCTGTTATGCTTACGCCTATACCTGTTCCGCAAATCAGTATTCCCTTTTCACACTGTCCGTCGGCAACCGCATGCGCAACCTTCTTAGCATATTCAGGATAATCGCAGCTCGCCTCGCTGTAGGTTCCGAAATCCTTATATTCGTAACCGGACTCATCAAGAAATTTAATTATTTCATTCTTAAGCGGAAATCCGCCGTGGTCACAGCCTATAGCTATCATATCACTCATTTCCTTTCTCAGCCTGCCATTTGTGAAGCAGAGTTTCAAACGCCTCATTCATACCGAAAAGGCATGCCTTATAGGCCCTCATATCCGAACCCTTAGGGCTGATGACGTCTTCACTGCTGCCGGTAGTATATTCCAAAAACGTAAAAAGCTTGTCGGCGGGGCACACCTGTGAAAGCCTGTATTTCTGCTCGTTGGTCATGGTCATTACAACATCGGCCTCGTCAATATCCGCCTGTGTAAGCGGCAGAGAATCAAGCTCTTCCTCTTCAAGACTAAGTTCAACCGTGTCCAGTAAATATCTGGTAAAGTTACTCTTCCTTCTTCCCTCCGGCACGCTTATCCCGCGGCTTTTAGCCGTTACAAAGCGGCCTGAGCCATTGAATACCTCAAAGGCAAGCGCCTCAGCAATGGGGCCTTCGTATGCATTCTCCTCATCAACAAATAAAAATTTCATAATGTGTCTTCTCCTTATCTACTCTTCAGATGTTCAGCAAGCTTATTTATGCAGTCGATTATTTCTTCCGCACATTCCAAATATACCGCGGGGCTTTGGCCAAATGGGTCGGCTATGTCCCCGTCTGTGCCCGAACAAAAGCCTTTAAGCGTAAAAAGCTTTTCGGGAGGACACATTTTTTCTAGCATTTTTTTATGTTCAACAGTCATTGTAAGCAGCAGGTCAGCCTCCTCAATATCCTTTTGGGTAAGCTGTTTTGCCGAATGTCCGTCAAGCGACAAGCCGTAATTTCTTACAGCCAGCATTGCGTAGTCACTCGCCTTTTCTCCACCGCGGGCAAATATTCCTCGGCTTTCAGCCTCGGCCTCTACCCCGCTGTTTTTAAATACCGCTTTGGCAATAACCTCCGCCATAGGGCTTCGGCAAGTATTTCCTGTGCAAACAAAAATAATTTTCAATCAAATCACCACCGACTCAGCATTTGATGTAGTTAAAGCCGGCAGCCTTATTGAGCCTGTTCATTATGGCCGCTCCCTCTCCGTCCTCGTCAAACACCTCCGAGTAAACTACATCCACTCCGATAAAGTCGAACTTACGGAGTATTTTAAATAAGTTTGCGCCTATTGTCTCCGGCCTGTTTCTGTCGCCGACTACCAGCACTGAACCGCAGTTATAGCTGTCCTTTGTCTGTTCTGTAGCCATTATCCCGACTTTTAGACCATTATCCGCATCCTCTTCAGCTTTTTCATTTATTGTGTTAATAACATTTTCCCCAGGGCCTGTTACAAGTATAACCCTAGCTGACGGTGAATAATGCTTATACTTCATTCCAGGTGCCTTTGGCACAATATCGCCTGACGGCTTGGAAAAGACAGCAGGGTCTACATCTATATTACCGACAACCTCTTCTATCATTTCCTGTGTAACTGCTCCGGGACGCAACAAAACAGGCTTGTCCTCCGATACGTCAAGTATCGTTGATTCAAGCCCCCAGTCAGCAGCTCCTCCGTCTATAATCATATCAATTTTACCGTTCAAATCAAATTCAACATGGGATGCCCTTGTAGGGCTTGGCTTTCCAGATGAATTTGCGCTTGGAGCCGCAACCGGTATCCCGGCCGCCTTTATAAGCTCCTGAGCAATTTTATTTGAAGGGTATCTAACGGCAACTGTATCAAGGCCTCCTGTTACAGCCATAGGCACACATTCAGCCTTAGGAAGCACCAGAGTAATAGGTCCGGGCCAAAAAGCATTTATTATTTTCTCAGCATTTGGAGTAACCCTGCTTACAATCGGATACAAACCGCTGATATCGCCTATTGTTAAAATAAGCGGGTTATCACTGGGTCTTCCCTTTGCCTCATAAATTTTTTTACACGCATGTTCATCAAGCCCGTTTGCGCCAAGACCGTATACCGTTTCCGTAGGAAAAGCCACCAATCCCCCGTTTCTGAGGATTTCAGCGGCTTCTCCAAGAATATTCATATCCGGATTTTCAATATCAACTTTTACAAGTTTAGTATTCATAATTAAAGGTTAGCTCCGCAGCATTTTTTGTATTTTTTGCCGCTGCCGCAGGGGCAGGGGTCATTTCTTCCGATTTTAGGGCCGTCATTGACAACTGTACGGGCATTTTTCTGCTCCTTGAAAAGGGCCTTCCTTTCGTCCTCTGTGTAAATATTATCCCACTGGGGGAGCGAATAAAGATGCTCTGCCTTATACTCAACCATTTTTTTGTAAAGCTTATCGAACTCTATATGGAGCTTGACATCTGAATCAGCCGTAAGCTCATTGACATCATAGGGCTCAGGAAGCACATCGTTGATACCGTCAACAAACGCAACAGCCTGCTCGTCCGTCATATTAAATTTTCCAGCGATTTCGGAAATCTTATATTCCATGTCCGTAACCTTTTCGCCGAGTATATACTCATAGATTTTCTGCTCAAGAGGAAGATATACATCCCATACAGCGTCTACACTCTGTCCTTTCTGTGTAAATGCCTTTTTCATCCATTCTTCATATAAGCTCATCTTATATTCTCTCCTTGTCAACACAATTTATGATTTTTAAATCACACGCTTATGAAATAATAATATATTTTCTCTTTTATTGCAACAAAAATATATAAAATCCTTAAGCCTCGGCCGACTGGAGCTCCTCTGCCTGTCTTTTTACAATAATAATCTCAACGCCGCAGTCCTTAAGAACTTTTTCAATTCTTCCAAATTCGGACTCTGCTATATTTTTGCTTTCTAAAAACTTAACCGGCGGCTCGCCCAAAACTATTTTGGTAATGTTGTATTCCTCAATAAAATTCCCGATTGACGACGCTACATTCTCGCTGCAAAGCATATGTACCATGCCGCCCTTATCGCTTCCGTACTCAAACAGTCTCTCCAAAAGCATCGGAGTATCAGCATTATTGAAAATGCTTGTTCCTTTGTTTACATGAAGTATATGAAGCTCTGCATTAAACTTATCCGCCACCTCGGCCGCTGTGTCTATAAGCCTCTCCGAATTGTACTGTGCAGTTATACACGCTACTACTTTATCTGTTCCGACCGGTGCGGCCGCGTCAAAATCTCTAACCATTAGCAATTCCTCCTGTATTAAGTCTCAGTATCTATATTCACGACTAGTAAATTTCTTTTTTATTTTACATGTATATTTTAACACAGTAATTTGAAATAATATTGAACACATCATTAAAATTTTCTTAATATACTATAAGATAAAATGAAGAACCCCGTTAAATTGCATTAAAACGCAGCTTAACAGGGTTCTTTTTTATGACTTTTGATTATTTATAATTCTCAAAGCTTATTGATTCTATTACAACATCCGATACCGGCTTATCGTTTTCTCCCGTCTCAACAGCTGCTATTTCATCAACAACATCCATTCCGTCAAACACCTGTCCAAACACCGTGTGGACGTAATCCAGATGGGGAGTTCCGCCGTTTTCATTATAAAGCTGTTTAGCCTCATCCGAGTAGTTTATTTTTACAAGATGCTGCTCATCGCTGTTAAAAAGGACGTTGTCTGTGCCGTACTCCTTGGCAAGCCCGTCCACATAATCAAAATAGCCCTCCTGAATATCAGACTTCTGTACAATAAAGAACTGGCTTCCGTTTGTATTCATTCCGCCGTTGGCCATTGAAAGCGCCCCACGGAAATTATAGAGGTTCGGTGAGAACTCATCCTCAAAGGCCGAACCATAGCTGCTTTCCCCGCCAGTTCCTGTTCCGGTAGGGTCTCCGCCCTGTATCATAAAGTTATTTATAACCCTGTGGAATATAATTCCGTCATAGT
>CAUHBX010000157.1 GCA_959604475.1 uncultured Eubacteriales bacterium | reverse complement strand
ACTAATGGTAAATATACTCTTATGGAAATAGAGCTTATAACGGGAAAGTCTCATCAGATAAGACTTCATATGAGCTCAATAAACTGCCCGATAATAGGCGATATTAAATATGGCAATGATAAAGAAAATCAGAAGTTCAGAAGGAAAATAGGGGTTAAGAGGCAGCTTCTGCATGCATATAGAATGGAATTGGGCGGATTTAGAAGCGAGCTTGAATATTTAAACGGCAGAATTATTGAAGCAGATACACCTCAGGATTTTAAAAGGACTGAAAAAGAAATATTTGAACGGCAACCTAATTAATTGTAAAATTAAGCGGCATTTAGTATAATGAACGTAAGATTTTTTATATGGAGGGAATAATATGGCGCAGACAGTACTTGTTGTTGACGACGAAAAAAATATTGTAAATATTATTGCTTTTAATCTCAAGAAGGAGGGCTATGAAGTCCTTACTGCCGGGGACGGCGAAGAGGCTGTCGCAATTGCAGAAGCCAAAAATCCTGACCTTATTCTTCTGGACATTATGATGCCCAAAATGGACGGATATGAAGCTTGCCGAAAAATCAGAGAGAAGCATAATATGCCGATAATAATGCTTACGGCCAGGGCGGAAGAACTTGATAAGGTGCTTGGACTTGAGATGGGGGCTGACGATTACGTAACAAAGCCATTCGGAACAAGAGAACTGATTGCAAGAGTTAAAGCAAACCTTAGACGCTCGGTCATAAAATCTGAAAAGACAAAAAAATCGACTAACGTAATGGATTTTGGTGAGCTTCAGATAGATTTGGATAAATTTGAAGCCAGAAAGGAAGAAACTGCTCTTGAGCTTACATTCAGAGAGTTTGAGCTGCTTAAATTTCTAGCCCAGAATTCAACCCAGGTATTTTCAAGAGAAACGCTTCTTGAAAGGGTATGGGGATATGAATATTACGGTGATGTGAGGACAGTAGACGTTACTGTAAGAAGACTGAGAGAAAAACTTGAAGATAACCCCGGAAAGCCAGAATACATAATGACTAAACGTGGAGTCGGCTACTATTTCGGCGGAAAATAAGGTGATTTGAGTGAAAAGCATAAAGTGGAGACTCATCGCAATGTATTTGGGGCTTGTGTTCATGGTTATGATTGTTACAGGCTCATATATATTGTTAAGTATGCAGAAAACTGAAATAGATAAAGCCAGGACACAGCTGGAGCTTTATGCAGAAAAAGTAAGCGAGCAGGTTGTTGAAAGCTATGAGGAATCAGATTTTCAAAACGGCTTGGAGCAGTTTACAAGAACAAGTTCATCAGGAAGTCAGATACAAGGGAACATTATAAACGAATACGGCGAGACCGTAGCCTCAACTACAGTATCGCAGCCGCCGTTTCCAGTTTATAATAATTCTGTTGTTGTTATGGCAAAAGCAGGTGAGATAGGCTTTGACGACTCAAGGACAGACGCTGAGACGGATACGACATGGATTTGTTATGCCACTCCTGCAATGACAATTAACGGAACAGTCAAATATATTGTATACGCACAGATGAATGCTTCTTCTATGCAGGAAAGCCTTGCTCAGACAACCAGAACAATTGTCGTAGCAGTATTTTTGGCACTTGTACTTGCTGTCCTTATGGCTTATGTTTTTGCGAAAACCCTGACCGGCCCTATACATCAGCTTACATTAAAGGCAAAGCTGTTGGCAGAAGGAGACCTTAAACAGACCGTTGAGGTTTACTCTGAAGACGAAATAGGTCAGCTTGCCGAGAGCTTTAACTATATGGCTTCAGAACTGAATAAAACCGTTGGTGAAACCTTTAGGGAAAAGAATAAGTTAGAAGCTATTTTGCATAATATGACGGACGGTGTTATATCTTTTGACAAAAACGGGGATATAAGCCATGCCAATACGGTTGCGGCAGAAATGCTGGAGGTTGAAAATCTTGACTTTAATCTGGACATGTTTACAAGGAAATATGATTTGGAACTAGACGAATCCGGGCAAGCGGATGAGGAAGGCAGAGCCGTGCAGCTTCAGTACACATTCCCTGTAGGAGAAAAATATATCAACGCCAGTTTTTCACCATATTTTAACGAGACAGAGGAAATAGAGGGAATAGTTGTAGTTCTTCAGGATATAACAAAACAGAAGAAGCTGGACAATATGCGTAAAGAATTTGTAGCTAATGTATCCCATGAAATGCGCACGCCGCTTACAACAATAAAAAGCTATACGGAAACGCTTATGTTTGGAGCGCTTGAGGATGAGGCTATAGCTATGGATTTCTTAAATATTATAAATACGGAGACTGATAGGATGTCTTTTCTTGTAAGAGACCTGCTGCAACTTTCCAGATTCGATAATGAACAGGTGAAACTTGATTTAGGAAAGGTTTATATAAATGAACTGATTAGCGAAAATGTCCGTCAGAATAAGATACACGCAGATAATAAAAATCAGAAACTGATTATGGAGCTGTGGCCTGATAACGACACATACGTTGTTGCTGACAGGGATAGGGCAAATCAAGTTATAAATAATATAACCACAAATGCTATTAAGTACAGCCCTGAAGGATCTACGATAAGAATTTATGTGACAGAGGACAAGCGTTACTACAAAATAAGTGTTGAAGACAACGGTATGGGTATTTCTAAAGAAGACTTGCCAAGGGTATTCGAGAGATTTTACAGAGTAGATAAGGCTAGAAGCCGGTCTATGGGAGGAACGGGTCTCGGCCTTGCAATAGCAAAGGAAATAATGGAGAGCCATGAAGGAAAGCTGACGGCAGAAAGCGAGTACGGAAAAGGAACAACAATGACTATGTGGTTCTTAAAAGGGCAGGACCATAGGTTGTCCGAAAACGATGACGATTTCGAATAAATGTAACTTAACAGTAAGCTAAGTGTAATATAACTGTAACATTGCAAATATATAATATACCTACAACAGTTATATTGCACGGCGGGCCTTTGCTTCGCTGTGACTTTTAAGCGGAGGAGGCGCATGGAAATGAGAAAAATTAAATTATTAGCAATTCTCACAGTTATGATAACTATTTTTATCTCTACTAATGCGTTTGCTGCTGTTTATAATGGAGAGCCTGATGTTATTGAAATTACAGGCGGTATGGATAAAAAATATGAGTCCACATTCAATGATACCCGTACCATTACGGGAAAAGCTGAAAGGGGAACTATTATAACCATTGACGTATGTACACAGGATGACGAAGATGACGAGGATGTTCTGACGGTGATGAAGTCCTATGAAATAGAAATAGGAGTCAGCGGTTTCTTTTCTAAAAACGTAAAGCTTTTTGAAGGAGAGAACATAATCATTATCAGCACCGACGACGGCAGTGCGAGTGTAATGGCACTTATTAAGAGAAAAAGTGAGGAAATAAAGAACAGGCTTGAGCGCGGAGTATGTATACCGGGCAATGGGCTGGTTCCTTATATTTCATTTTCTATAGACTGATAATATAAATAAGCGGTGATTAGATGAAGTATAATAAACTAACAGATTTAGCTATTTTTGTACTTATTGCCGCAGCTGTGTTTCAGACGGGAAAGTTATGGCTTGGGAATACTGAAAGCCATAACTTTTTTTATTCTCTCTATAATTCTACAGGCGGAGAAATAAATGAGACCGATAAAAACTATGAGGTAATAGAACCCGAAAAAACAGTTGTGGGATATGGAAACAGAAAATTTAATATGCTCTATTCTGATACTAATAATTCGTCTGTTGTACAGCTGTGCGAAAATGTCATAGGCGATGTTTTCAGAAATGGAAAGTTCGATTCGGTTTCACAGATAAATTGGGGTGATTACATAGAAGGAAAGGCTGTAATTATGAAATATTCATTCTATGTTTCCTCCAGGGAGTATATGAAGGGCTTCGGCATTACAAATAAGGCTTTTTCAGAAAATGTAAAAAGTATAAATTATGTTGTCGTTATACCCGGTAGCGGCAGCTCCGAGAACACTTACTGCTATTTCATAGACAGCAGTACATCAGATGCGTATTTATTTACATTGACAGGGGCACAGTCGTCTTCTGCTCTGTATAATGCCATACAGAATATGCAGTATTCTGATAGCGGCGACATTGATTATATATCTACCGTGCAGAGCGGACTGAATATATTTGACAGCATTTATGTGCCGCAGTGGACAGACGGCGAATATACATATAACGCAGTCAATGTAAAAAATCCGTTT
>CAUHBX010000156.1 GCA_959604475.1 uncultured Eubacteriales bacterium | reverse complement strand
TGATTTATAAATTAATTGGAGGGCTATTATGGTGAAGGTTACCTATTTATATCACAGTGGATTTATGGTTGAAACAGGCAACTATTGTCTTGTTTTTGACTATTATACTGCCGGAGGAAAGTTCAACAACATAGATTTGACTGCCTTTAAGGGGAAAAATGTATTCGTATTTGTTTCACATGCCCATCAGGACCACTATGATAAGGAAATATTTAAGTGGAAGGGAGAAAATATCCGCTATGTACTGTCCAAGGACTGCAAATATGACAGCGGAATTGACAATATCACTGCTGTTTTGCCAAATAAAGGGTATATAATTGATGGCCTAGCGGTTGAAACGCTTAAATCCACTGACGAAGGGGTGGCGTTTGTTGTCCACGCCGACGGGCTGGCTATTTATCATGCAGGTGACTTGAACTGGTGGCATTGGAACGGTGAGAGCGATGCATTTAACAGTATGATTAAAAAACAGTATACGGCTGAGATAGACAAAATACGCGGCCTTAATATTGATATTGGTTTTGTGCCAGTTGATACCAGACTTGAGGATAAGTATATTTTAGCTATTGATTATCTTATGGGAGCTGTGGACATTAAACATATCTTCCCTATGCATTTCTGGCAGGATTACAGGATTTTTAAACTTATGGATGATGATGAGAGGACAGAGACATACAGGGATAGGATAGTTAAAATTGACAATCCGGGACAGGTGTTTGAATTATGATAAAGGACGAAATCAGAGATAAACTGGAAAGCTTGAGCGATAAAAGCTACAGGGAGTTTAATGAAAAACTTCAGTCAACTAAATCAAACTCACTTGGCGTTAGAATGGGAGACGTAAGAAATCTTGCTAGGGAACTGGCAAAATCGGACTGGAAATCATATGTGGACGGCTTAAGTGGGAATGACCTTTTTGAAGAAAAGCTGATAGGAGGAATGAGTGTATTTTATTCAAAGGCTAGTATCACTGAAAAAATAGAATATTCTGAAAAAATAATTCCTTTAGTAGACGGCTGGGCTGTATGCGACAGTATATATATGACACCAAAAATCAAGAAAACGGAGAAAGAGGCATTTTGGGATTATATAATAAAATGCGCCTGTTCCCGGGATGAATTCAGAGCTAGAGTCGGCCTGATATCAATGCTTCATTCTTATATTGACGAGGAATATATAGACAGGATAATAGAAGCTGTAGACAGCATAGAGTATGCCGGATACTATGATAAAATGGGTGCGGCGTGGCTTCTGGCAGACTGCATGGTTAAGTTCCCTGAAAGAACTTTTGAATATATGAAAAGTAACACTCTGGACGACTGGGTATTTAATAAGGCGATAACTAAAATGAGGGAGTCATTTAGAGTCAGCGATACAATGAAGTCTACGCTTAAAACAATGATGAGAAAAAATACCACCGCTTAAGGAGGTGACCTTGCATGCTTGAATACGAACTTAAAAGAATGGTCAATAACGACATAGAGTACTGTAAAAAGGAATGGGAAAACTATTCCTTTGACTGGGAACGGATGGGGCGGCTTTTTGAAAAAATGCTGCACAAGTACATTGGTGTCATAGACGGCTTTGATAAGGGCATGAAGGTGATTTCCGCCTATGAAAAAAAGAATAACAGCGGTGATACATACAGGGGAAATATGAGCCTGGTGATTGAACGGCTTGAGGCCTTCAGAGATAATGGATATAAAAATGAAGGGCTGCACAAGGAGCATAATAAAAACTTTAATATACTCTTTTATGACAGAGAGGAATTTGATACGGTTAGGCTGTCAATCGACCGCTGTGAACAATTGAGTACTGCGGATAAGGATGAGGTGTCCGGCAAACTTGATGAAATTGAGACTATATGTGCGTCTCTAAAAGAGCCTACTGAAAAATGGGAAGAGCTAAGGCCATATGTAATGTGGATATGCGGTAAAAATCTGATTATAGCGTCTCAGATTTTACCACTTCTTATGATGATTGAAAGCAATTAAAAGCTTCGGGAGGAATTGAAATGCTTAAGCGCCTTATAGAGGAAGCCGCGCCTGATGAAAGATATGTGGAAAATGAAAATTTTGAATATGATTCTCTTGAAGGAACTGATTTAACAAGGACAGATTTCAAATCGGTTCGGTTTATAGGGTGCAGGTTCAAGAAATGCGACTTTACAAAAGCCAGCTTTTATAATTGCAGTTTTGAAGACTGCAGCTTTACAGGCAGCATATTTGCAGACAGCTATTGGAAACAGTCATCAATTACCGATTGCCGAGGTGACGGAGGCGATTTCAGTCTTAGCCACTGGAGGGAAAGCAAGCTGAAGGACAGCTCGTTTTGCTATGGGAATTTTTCGAAAACCTTATGGGTCAACTGTGAAATCAGGGATTGTGTGTTATGCGAAGGATTTTTTTCTGAGTCAAAAATTAAAAACACAACTATTAGAAATACAAATCTCAAGGGTGCTGACTTTTTTAAGACACCGTTAAAAGGAATTGATTTATCAGAATGCATGATAGAAAATATATCTGTTTCAGATAGCTTTTGGGAGTTAAAGGGTGTAAAAATTTCCCCTATTCAGGCCATTGAATTAGTTCAGACCCTGGGAGTAGAATTTGTATAATTTAAGCCGCCATCAATAAATAATGGCGGCTTGTTTTTTAGATATATAAGAAACTGGCAGCCTAGCTTCCCAAAGGCCTTCTCGGGTATAAACAGAAGGAGATTTTTTAATGAAAAGTGAGTCGGATAGAAAGATGCCCAATAATATAATGTGATAATACTTAATACAGATTTTATATTTCGGAGGTAACGCATTTAACAACTCATCCTTATAATGTTTATTGTAACTTGGCCCGGCAAAGGGGCGGTCATTATAATAAACATTTTAAATTAATGGAGGAGTTGGACAAATGAAACTTAGAAAAGGTATTGCGCTTATGTGCGCTGCAGCCATTGGTGTTTCAGCATTTGCATTTGGTTCAGGAGTACAGCAGGCTGACGCGGCTACAGTTGTAGAAGAGAATGCGGTGTCTGCAAATACTGCCGCAACAAAGGTTCCTAAATATGTATTCTTATTTATTGGAGACGGTATGAGTTATCCTCAGATACAGCTCTCAAACTACTACATGAGTGCATTAAAGGATACAAATAACAACAATAAGGTTGAGTCAAATAACAATCTAAGCTTTTTGAATTTCCCTGTGGCAGGCTCAGCACAGACATATGACAGTTCATCTTTCTGCCCTGACTCTGCCTCTACTGCTACAAGCATTTCAACAGGACATAAAACCTACAGCGGAACAATTAATATGGATGAAACAAAAAGTGTTTCCTACGAAACAATATCAGAAAAGCTAAAAGAACAGCTTGGCTATAAAGTAGGTATCATCTCTACGGTTAACCTTAACCATGCAACTCCGGCTGCATTCTATGCTCATCAGGCATCAAGAAACGATTATTATGAAATAGGCGCCGAAATGATTGAAAGCGGCTTTGACTACTTTGCAGGAGGAGGACTTCTTAAACCTACAGGCAAAAACGGAGACCAAAAAGACCTTTACGAGATGGCTGGAGAGGCTGGCTATAACGTAGTAAAAACAAAGGCTGACGCTGAGAAAATCAACGCTTCTTCAGGCAAAACAATTATAATCGACGAAACACTTGCCGATTCGGACGCTATGAGCTACGATATGGACCTTGAAAATGGAGAATGGGCACTTAAGGATTATGTAAAAAAGGGTATTGAGGTACTTGATAATGACACTGGCTTTTTCATGATGGTAGAAGGCGGAAAGATTGACTGGGCATGCCATGCAAATGACGCGGCTTCAACAATCAGCGATACTGTTGCCCTTGATGAAGCGGTGAAGGAGGCCGTTGCCTTTTATAACGAACATCCTGAAGAAACTCTTATACTTGTAACTGGTGACCATGAGACCGGAGGATTAACAATAGGATTTGCCGGAACAGATTACGATACATTCCTTACAAATATTAAAAATCAGAAGATTTCATACGCAAAATATGATTCGGATTTTGTTTCTAAATATAAAGAAAACAAAACAAGCTTTGAGGATGTGCTCAAAGACGTACAAACCCTTTTTGGCCTTGTAACAAGTGCAAATGCAGCGCAGGCAAAGGATGAAACGCTTGTACTTACAGACTATGAATATAATAAATTAAAGGCCGCTTACGATAAAACCATGTCAGGCTCTGAAGAAGAACTCAGCCAGGA
>CAUHBX010000155.1 GCA_959604475.1 uncultured Eubacteriales bacterium | reverse complement strand
AAAAACCGGTAAACAGCATATGCTACTGTATAATGCTTCGTCGTGCCGCATCAGCCGTTACCGAGCTGTATGACAAGGCCCTTAAAAACGAAGGCATATCCCTCAACCAGTATTCAATAATAATAAACCTTAATAAGCTTGGCATGGCGACCACAACTGAGTTAGCCGACCACATCGGCTTAGAGAGAAGCACCCTTGTAAGAAACCTGAAGCCCATAATTGATATGGGATATATTCAGGACATCTCAGAAGAAGGAGAGCGCAACAATCAGCTTACTGTCACAAGTGAGGGACGTTATCTTCTTAAAAAAACCATTCCTATATGGGAGTCTGTACAGGATAAAATAACCGACATTCTTAGCAGCGAAAATGCCGGTCTGCTTATGGAAATGCTTTACAAGCTACAAAAAACAGAGTAAAAATTTAAACTAATCGTGTAAATACACAAAAGGAGAGATATTATGACCTTAACTGAAAAAATCAAGTCAAAGGCGCTTGAATTAGGCTACATTGACGTTGGAATGTGTTCCGCAGACGCGTTTACGGAATACATAGACGAACTGAGCAGTCGTCCCGACACATATGATTTTTATATATCCAATGCAAGAAGCCCGTTAACAGGCGCGGCTCCAAAGAAGATAAATCCTGAGGCTAAATCCATAATCTCTCTTGCTTACGGCTTCTCCCATATTGCTTTTCCGGAAAAGCTTATCGGCAAGGTAGGCAGGGCTTATCAGGCAAGGTGTTATAATCCAAGAGAAAGAACCATGAACGGTGCGCGCATAGGCCTATTTAAAGAGTTTCTAAAGGATAATGGAATAAATGTCTGTAAAGGAACTACCGTTCCAGACAGATTGGCCGCGGCAAGAGCAGGTATTGCTACCTATGGGAAAAATAATTTTGCGTACGTTAAAGGAACTGGCTCATTCGTTATACTTACATCAGTTGTTGTAGACCAAGAGCTTGATTATGATGAGCCTACAATTAAACGCCAATGTCCACAGGACTGCCATATATGTATAGACAGCTGTCCCACAGGGGCAATAGAGGCCCCCGGTGTACTCAATCCCAGAAAATGTCTTGCGTTCAACAACTGGTTTACGCAGGAAAACTGGCTTCCGCCAAATAAAGACGGCTCGCCTGTTACTCATATACCCCATGATATAAGAGATAAAATGGGTCTGCGCATACATGGCTGCGACGTCTGTCAGGAGGTATGTCCAAGGAACAAAGCCGTTTTGTCTAAGGCATGTGTCAAGGATAACTTTCTTGAGCTTACGGCCCAAAAATTCGACCTGGCAAAGGTGCTTAACATGGACGAAGAATACTATGAGGAAATAGTTAAGCCGATTATGTACAACTATATAAGGGAAATACGCTATTTCAGACGAAACGCGGCTATAGCTATAGGCAACAGCCGGGATGAAAAATATGTCCCCGATTTGATAAGCGCGGCGCAGGACAGCGACCCTATGATAAGGGAATATTCAGTCTGGGCCTTGGGAAAAATAGGCGGAAAAGAAGCCCTTGATTATCTTAATTGTCTTAACGAAACTGAAAATGACAGCCTCGTTAAAGCTGAAATAAAATTGGCGCTGGAAAGAAATAAATAATTAAAAGCCTCTGAATTCTCAGAGGCTTTTAATTATTTGCTATAATAAGTGCAACGGCAGCGCTTCTTTAGCCGAATATATAAATGTATGGGAAGGAGTGTGAAAGATGGACAGGGACGCAAAGCTTATACGGGATATCCTGCTCCGCGGTTCAAAGACCGCCGCTGACGAGCTTATCCGGACACATTACGATGAAATCTATATCTATGCTTTTCGCCAATGCTCTAATAAAGACGAAGCTCTTGACCTTACTCAAAATATTTTTATAGCGGCTCTGGGCTCCCTGCACTCCTTTGACAGCAAAAAAGCATCTTTCCGTACATGGCTGTACCGTATAGCAACCAATAAGGTCATTGATTTCAGGCGTCGTTTCGTTCCCGTCACAGTTCCGATTGAAGATACAGATATAAGTACGGAGGACGAATCCATTACCAATGTTGAAAATCGGGAGCTGTTGGAAATGATAGAAAAATACGTTTCGGCCCTTGACCCGGCAGTGCAGGAAATATTCCGTTTGCGCGTCTACGGTGATAAAACATTTCCTGAAATAGCCTCTTTGACCGGTCAGCCTGAATCAAAAATAAAGGCCATATATTATCGGCTTACATCGCGGCTCAGAAAGGAGTTTGAAAATGATTATTAGTGAAGAAGAAAAAAATAAATCAATAGATTTTATCATAAGCCAGGGAATGCCAAGACCGCAGACCCTAAGCAACTGTATTCCACAGCTTTTTAAGGCTGTTGATATCCGAACACTGTTTTTTGGGGTTGGCGACTGCCTTTTTCTGGCCTTTTTGGCCTTTGCGATGTGTATAGTTCCGTTTTCCTATACCGCTTCAGGAGGAGAGAACGCATTGTGCCCTGCTGTATTTGTGTTTTCTCCAGTTCTTTACGGGCTCCTCCACCTTTTAACACAGTGGAAAGAGCGCATGAGCGGTACCTATGAGCTTAAGATGACATGCAGATACACCCTGCGTCAGCTTACAGCCCTGCGGATGCTATTATTCGGGGGCATATCAATTATTGTATGCGTGCCTGTAACTTCCATTTTCTATTCCCTGAGCGGAGGGGCGGTATCGCTTCCCAGGCTTATGGGAGTATCCTTTTCAGCACTGTTTATATTCGCAGCCGTTCTGCTTGCGGCATTTATATCAGGAAAGAAAAGGTATATATCCGGGGTATATGCAGTCTGGACGGCAGTATCTGTAATAATGCTTAATTCTGGTGAAAAATTCGGAAGCCTGCTTCTTAAAGTCCCCGTATTCCTGTTTTATTTAACCGCTGTTCTGGCACTGTCCGTATATCTGATTGAAGTACGTCATTATTTATTTGACAGAAAGGAGGCAGTCAATGCTTTCAGTTAATCATGTTACAAAACGATTTGGAACCTTTACCGCCCTTGAGGACATCAGCCTGTTCTTTAAAAACGGCGTATATGGCTTGCTCGCACCTAACGCAGCAGGCAAAACCACACTTATAAAAATGCTTACAACACTGATTTTCCCAACAGAAGGCTCTATTTTGTGGAAAGGCGAGGATATAATCGGCTTAGACGAAAAATACCGCAGTTTATTGGGATACCTTCCTCAGGAGTTCGGTTATTATCAAAACTACACTCCTGTACAATTTTTAAGATATATGGCAGCTCTTCAGGGGATAGATACGCTTTTGGAGCTTGTCTCCCTAAGCGGCTTTAAAAATAAAAAAATGGGGCGTTTTTCGGGCGGTATGATACAGCGCGTAGGTATAGCTCAGGCAATGCTTAACGACCCAAAAATACTAATTCTTGACGAACCTACGGCCGGACTTGACCCTAAGGAAAGGGTACGCTTCAGAAACCTGATACACTCCCTAGCTGACAACAGGATAGTTATACTTTCTACGCATATAGTATCTGACATTGAAACAATAGCAGGACAGATTATTATGCTTAAGGACCACAGGCTTTACTGCTGCGACAGCCCGTCAAACATATGCTCCCTGCTCAACGGAAAAATATTTGAGGTGCCATCAGCACAGGGCATAAAGCCCGGCCAGCTTATGTTAAGCGAAATACAGGGAGAAGGCGGGACGCTGCTTCGCATAGTATCTGATGAGCCTCCTGAAAACGGCCGCCCGGCAGTACCAAATCTTGAGGACATTTTCCTCTATGTATACAGGGATGAGGAATTATGATAAAAGAGCTTTTAGTATACGAAACCAAAAAACTGTGGTCAGTTCCGATGTTTGTTATATTCACAGTGCTTTGCCTGGCCCTTAATACACTGCTGTGCCTTCCGGGAGGAAGCAGGGAATATATCGCTTATATAGGAAGCATATATGAGGATATGGAAGGTAATATGGGCGATGATTTCTCGGAAAAGTTAAGCAAACTGCCAAATAATGAATTCAGAGACAGGCTGATTGCCAATACGTCCGGCGCCGAGGACATTTTTGATGACTTTGATGCCTCTGAAATAGGAAATCATTATATAAGCATGTACAAAATAGAAGGGACTGCCGCCGATATAATTGACAGTAAATACAAAAAGCTTCAGTATAGCGTTAACGCCCTGGCCAAAGCAGACGCTTCCCTGAGCATATATGCCGCAGAAGAGACGGAAATACTCCACGAAAGACTTTTCCGTACTGTAATCAGGGCTGCTGTTACAGAGGGAATAATAATT